>DUSB01000135.1 GCA_012840625.1 Syntrophomonadaceae bacterium | reverse complement strand
TCCACCTGGCTTTCACGCTCTATTAATGCTTGTTTGAATTCTGCGTAATCCTCTTTTATGATTTCTGCAAAATCATCAGCCTCGAAATCCTCCGGTCTGTCCCCTACCACCACGACCTTACTTACAGTTGGACACTGGGGTAAAGTCTGTGATAGTTTTTCCACATAAGGCCGATCTCCACCCGTTATAAAAACATATTCTGCCTCAGCACTATTGATAATATGCTCCATTTCAGGAGGCATCAGACGAGTGCCTATGCCAACTATGATAGCACCCACGCGCGCTGCAGCCATATACAAATAAAAAAATTCAGGCTGTATCTCCATTATATAGGCAATCCTGTCCTGTCTTTTTACACCAATAGATAATAGGTATTTAGCCAGGATCTCCGTCTTCTCATTAAATTCTCTATAAGTAATGTGCTGATCTCCATAAACGATAGCATTTCTATCGGGATGCTCACGAGCACTTTTCTGTAAATAATCCGAAAGAAGCTTATAGGCATTCTCTATTCTCTTCGTCATTGTAGTATCTCCTTTCATTTTAATTATTAAAATGAAATGCAAATCCTCTGGCTTTTCGCTAAATTACAGATTTGAAGCGATGATTTTACCGCCTCAAATCTTTGTATTTAGCGAATGCATTACGATAACAAATAATACAAGGTCGTGTGTTTAAACAATTGCTTCATAAATGTAATGCAGCTGCATACCCCTTATGAATACCATTTACTCCTTAACCAAGATATTCCGGTTTAAGCTCGATAACGGAAGTATCAGCATTTTGCATGGTGCTTTCAATGGCAAAAACCTGCGGTACCTCATTCATAGCGTAGAACCTGCCACTGGCAATTTTACCTTTATAGAAATTGGGATCAAAGCTAGTGTCCCCTTCGTCCAGCTTCTGCTGAGCCAATATAGCCTGATCCAAAAGCAGCATGCAGCAATATACTATAGACATGGCAAACATGACTCGATTAGCCCATAAAGCCTGATATTCAAGCTGATTGGCCTCTACCTTTTCTTTAAGCAGTCTTAGTATATTGGTAAAGGAGCTGTTGGCCTCAGACAGCATTTTAATTTCGGCAGCAAAATTCTTATCGTCTTTATGCTGAGCAATAAACTGTTCGATTTCACTCAACCATTGCTGGAAGGGTTTGCCGCCATCCATGTTGAATTTACGGCCCACCAAGTCCATGGATTGAATAAAGGTGGTCCCTTCCCAGATGGAGTAAATTTTAGAATCCCGGGCTAATTGAGCCACTGGATATTCTTCGATAAAGCCATATCCGCCATAGCACTGGATAGCTTCGCCGCATAAACCCCATGCCATTTCACTGGCATACGCCTTACAAAGCGGATTGTTGATCATATACATATCGTTACAGTATTTCTTGACTTCAGGATCACTTGACGCCAGAGCCATATCCGTATACCAATAGGTTTTTAGAATTAAAGCTCTCATGGCTTCAGTGACAGCCTTTTGATGCAGAAGCATGCGTTTTACGTCTTCATGTTCAATAATCGGAACACGAGGACCCTTGCGATCGGTTATTTTTTTACCCTGAACACGGATTTTTGCGTATTCGCGCGCATTATAAAAGGCTTGTTCAGCAACACTTAAAGCCATCAGACCGGTACTGAGACGAGATTCATTCATCATCAAGAACATCTGCGATAAACCCTTAGCGCGGCCATCTTCTCCAGGAGGATCACCAATTAACCATCCATAGCAGTCATTGTTCTCTCCATAGGCAAGCATACAGGTAGCAGAGCCATGCAAGCCCATTTTTTCTTCCAGTCCCACGGTTGAAACATCGTTCCATTCAGTAATATTGCCTTCATCATCAAAACGGTTCTTGGGTACTGCAAACAATGAGATTCCTGAGGTGCCTTCACGTGCACCTTCAATTCTGGCCAGAACCAGATGAATGATATTGTCCCAGAGATCGGTATCCCCTGAGGTAATGAAGCACTTGGTTCCCTTGATTTTATATACACCCGGAGTATCGGTGGGGAAAGCCTTGGTTGAAGTAGCTCCCAGGTCAGATCCTGCACCAGGCTCGGTAAGATTCATGGTACCGCCCCATTTGCCAGCAAACATATTAGGCAGCACTTTTGCCTTCAGCTCATCATCACCATAAGTTGAAATAACATCCGCAGCCGAACCGCCCGTTACCCAGTACAAAATCAGGCAGGCAGCAGCTGAAGTTAAGATTTCATTCTGACAGGCGTTAAATAAACGGGGAATATGCCCCTCTTCCTCATAATTAAAGGCAGATGGACCCATACCCGTTTCCACCACGGTATAATACGCTTCTTTAACAGCTTCTGGCAAATAGACATTTCCATCCTTTAAGGTAGCACCAATGGTATCTGCTGCCTCATTGGCAGGTGCGGCAACATCTCGAGCTACCTTGTAGGCAACGTCGAGAAACATGTCCAGATCATCAACAGAGTAATAATCCTTGTATTCATCACAGTCCAGAAGTTTTTCTGTATCCAGCCATTCTTTTACAATAAATTTTAATTCACTGGTATCGTATATAAAGTTGCTTGCAGGCATAAACATTCCTCACTTTCAGCTTTTAAAATAAGATGTTTTGATAGATCATTGGGCGTAAAATGGTTCGCTTGATCCAGCTGGCAAACGAGCCAGGGGAGATAATCCCCCTTACCCGTTACCATAATATTTAACTCCAGTGAGTTTAGCGTTTGTTGGTTTTTCTCCAGATATTAGCTTCTTTGGCAGCTTTAACCAGATCATCCTGGCAGTCAGGATGGGAAATGGAAATTAATCCTTCTGCTCTCTCCCAGCTGGATTTACCCTTCAAGTTTACGATGCCATACTCGGTAGCCACATAGCTGGTTAAGGAAGCAGGCATGGTAACCAGCGTACCAGGTAAGAAAGCGGGAACAATATTGGATTCAATTTTGCCTGTTTTATTATTCTTCCTAGCCGAGTGCAGGCATAAGATTCCTTTGCCGCCTTTAGAATGGTAGGCAGCATAATGAAAGTCCATCAGTCCGCCCGTTCCTGATACCTGTTTACGTCCCACTGATTCGGCAGAAATCTGTCCCAATAAATCAACATTCATGCACATGCAGATGGACATAACTTTGTCATTTTGCATAATAACCCAGGGATCATTGGTATAACTGGGGCAAGCAATGTTAACTGAAGGATTATCATCGATAAAGTCATATAAGGGCCGTGAGCCCAGTGCAAAGGAGCACATGGTCATGCCCTGGTCAATATTCTTCTTCTGGTTGGTTATTTTCCCAGCTGCGAATAACTCCAGATAGGCATCACAGATTAATTCAGTGTGAACCCCCAGATCCTCAACGTCTGATTGGGCCAGGAATTTACCCACCTGGTTTGGAGTTCCACCAACACCCAGTTGCAGGCATGCTCCATCTTCCACCAGGGGTGCAATGTGTTGAGCAATCTTAATATCAACCTCATCTGGTTCTACCACCGGCAATTCTATCGGTAAATCACTGTTCTCAATCTCCACAATAGCGTCTACCCGGGAAATATGCAGCCAGTTGTCATTGCCGTAAGCCAGAGGTAATTTGTCATGCACTTCAACAATGATGTGTTTAGCATGTTTCAGTTCTCCAACTACCTTGACGCCCTGAGTACTGAGGTTAAAATAGCCCTTCTTATTCATCGGAGTAACAGAAACAAAAGCCACATCAACAGGACGGTCACGGAAGATACAGGGATACTCATGTAAAACGGAGGGAATAATATAATCTAATCCATCTTCCTGCATCCTTCTATCCCAGGGAGAAAAGGATATATTGTTAAGAATAAAATGTTCCTGCGTTGGATCCGCTTTAACAGTTTCTAAATAATGAAAGACGTTGCCCGCCATAATATAGATGTCACGCAATTCATCTTTACGTCTGGCTAAAGCTTTATCCAGCTCACGGGTGGGATAAGCACACTCCCCATAACCAACATGATCTCCCGATTTGACGATCTTTACAGCCTCATCAGCAGTGGTTAATTTGCTTTTATATTCATCCCAAACACTTTTGCTCATTTTGATTTTCCTCCTCTTTGCTTTAATTTGGTAAAATGCTGTAAAAGTTTATATTTGACCTAATTAAGTGTTTCGGCAAAGCTCTGGATACGGGTTCTCTCCCGTTCTAGAGATTGTACCTGCTGATCTATTTCCAGAAATAGGGAAGGAATCTTATTCCTGTCTAATTCTTTGACCAGGATCGGATAATCAAATTCTTCCGGATCGCAGAATTTCATCATGCAGAATACAACGCCATCTGCTCCGGTTTCTTTGACCATATCCACCAGCATATCAGCACGTTTTTTCTCCGGGTCATAGGCCAATGAGCATCCTTCAATTAAGGACCACTGACGGGCCAAACGCATAAGAGCTTCTTCGTCTCCTCCAGGAACATCGGTGCGGAACTGTCTGGATTCATGAGCGAGATCATCTCCCACCACGGTCAGATTGTTTTCAGTAAACAGATCCAGCAGTGCATCCGGTTCAGCGCTTATCCCGGTCAGGATAATCCTTTTGCCCTTCCATTCTTCCTGAGGCATCTTATTAAGTTCCGCCATCAATTCCTTGACCAGCGCAGTATGCTGACCCCTTTCCATAAAATACCCGCTCTTAATAACCAGATGTCTTACTTTCGGAGTAATGGTAACCGGATATTGGCGAGCCAGTTCACAAAAATCACGCAGGGTCTGGCGGTTTTCATTGTACACATCTATGCTGTTGGCTAAAGCTTCCTCGGTAATAGGCTGCCCGCCGATTTCTTCAAGGGCATCTACAACCCGCTGGAATTCGGTTTTAAGGTACTTAACACCAGCCTCCAGCTTTCTGTTCTGCGGATATACAATCTGAATAACTTTTATATCCGGCATTACATACTTCCAATCCTGCGGAATTGATTTCAGGGTATCGCAGGGAGAAGACATAATAATGGCATCAACACCTTTATACACACCTCTAAGGCCAAACTCGATATTCGATTGCATAATAGAGCAGCAAAATGGCGGCACAATTGTAAGAGCTTGGGTAATTTGCGTTTGTCCGCCCCACATTCCAATCGGCATCATCCCTGCAGCATGAACAATTTCATCCGGACAATAGACCGGAAAACAGCCAATAACCTTTTTACCACTTTCCTTCCAATCCCTTACCACTTGGGCTGGATTAGCAACAACTTTTTGCATACTTG
>DUSB01000134.1 GCA_012840625.1 Syntrophomonadaceae bacterium | reverse complement strand
GTTCCGATACCCTCTTCCAGATAACGGTGGAAGCAGCCGCCTTAACCTACTTGGACTCAAATCATGCCGTTCAGTCAGATACTCCGGGGTGAACTTCAACAGGCCATATTTTGGAAGTGCTCTCAGTCTCCGACGCTTCCGCCCTGTAAAAACGGATTCTGTCTACTTTTCCCCATCAACGTAATATACACATATCATATTATGGGCACTAATATACCCGAGTCTTATCCTGCTGTCAAGACCAGTTTTCTTTTTTATCTAAAAGATTGTTTTTCCCTGCGCTCCAGGCCATAAAAGTATATGGTACAATAAATGAGGTTAACCATGCTTAATGATAAGCTCATTTATAAATTACAGGAGGTTCATTATGGATCTGGAACTGTTAAATTATTTTAATAACGCACCCACCGTCCTGCAAACACTGGGGATTGAAATTACTGAATATACCCCTGAGCGTGTAGTAGCGACTATGCCAGTTACCCCTAAGACTCATCAGCCATTCGGTCTGCTGCATGGAGGCGTTTCTGTAGTTATCGCTGAAACAGTAGCTTCTTCAGGCAGCTACCAGTTCATTGACCCTGCCAAACAATCAGCAGTAGGTCTGGAAATTAATGCCAATCATATCCGCAGCAAAAGCTCTGGAGTAGTTCATGCAGTTGGTACGCCCATCCATGTTGGACGCCGCACTATTGTTTGGGATATCCGCATTTATGATGAGGAGGAGCAGCTCATCTGTATTTCCCGCTGCACCATGGCAGTTATTGACCGTGAAGAATAAATATCATCCGGTCTGTTCTGCACTTCCCCTGTGCTTCAGATAATACGTAAGCATAGTAAGAAAGCCCAGTGCGGATACCGTAAAGGCAAAAAGATAACCCAGGTTTAACTGTTGATCCAGCAGGAATCCACCCGTTGCAGGACCAACGACCCTTCCCAGGCTATCAAAACCTTGCATGGTTCCCATGGCTGTGCCCTGCTGCAGGCTGGTCTTTTTCGAAATGGCCGAGCTGACGGAAGGACGTATAAGTCCTACTCCACCGGCGAAAACTGCCATTACTATAACAGCCTGATTCAGATTAGCAACCTGCAGGAATAACAAGAAACTTAATCCCGCCAGAAAAATTCCGATCAAAGCAGTACGTTCCTCGCCAATACGCTTGATAATCCTTCCCAGAAGGAAACCCTGCACCACTACTGAAACAATACCCGCTGTCGTAAATGCCCAGCCTATCTGCCAGGCCTTGAGCCCTAATTTGGCTTCCACGAACAGCGCAAAAATTCCGTGGTTGGTTGATTCGGCAATGCTGGCCAGGAAGGTCACCACAAACAGCAAAGCCAGGGTTGAACGTAAGCCATCCAGCATCGGAGCGCGGCTGACTTCCACTGAGGTACTCCTTTTTTCCGGCGGTAGTGATTCATCCACAAAAAAGAAAACACCAATAGCATTTAAAAAAGCAAGTGCCCCTGAAGCCAGAAAAGGAAAGGCCAGGGATATTTGTGATAGAAATCCGCCTATAGCAGGACCAAAAATCATTCCTACCCCCATAGATGCACCTACCATGCCCATGCTTGCTCCCCGCTTCTCCGGGGAGGTGGTATCCCCTACGTAAGCCATAGCCACCGGCATGGTGGCACAGGAAAAAGCTCCTCCCAGTATACGAGCCCCAAACAACATCCACAGGTCAGTAGCCAGCCCAAACCAAATAAAGGTCAGGGCAAAACCCAACAAACCGAATAATAGAACGGGTTTACGTCCCACTTTATCCGAATATACACCCCAGATCGGGGCAAAAATAAACTGACACAGTGCATACACAGTCATTAGCATACCAACTTGAAAAGCACTGGCCCCAAAGGATTCAGCATAATACGGCAGCACAGGCATAATAATGCTAAAGCCAATTCCGTTTAATAACATAGCGACAAAAATCATAATGTTTACCTGGCCGCCAGCACTGTCCTTTTCTTGATTCACTCTGTTCACCTTCTAATTTGGAATTTTATTTGTTTGGCGCCAGATATTCATACGCTGGGCCTCACGTATCAGCTCATCCTGATAACGCGGGTGGGCAATAGAAATAAGAGCCTCCGCTCGCTGCCAGGTTGATTTAGCTTTCAGGTCCACAACTCCATATTCCGTAGCCACATAGTGGGCTATGGTTCGTGGTACTGTTACTATGGTACCAGGATCCAGGGTCGGGCGGATACGAGAACGCACTTCCCCCTTATGATTGGTATAAGTTGAAGTCATGCATATAATCCCCTTCCCGCCTGCAGACATATAGGAACCCAACATGAAATCAACCTGTCCACCGGTTCCGGATATCTGCCTGGGTCCAACTGATTCAGAATTAATCTGCGAAAAAAGATCAATTTCAATAGCACCATTAATAGCAACCATCTTTGGATTCTGGGCAATAACATGAGGTACGTTTACATGCCATACCGGGTAGGTAGCACAAGCAGGATTGCCATCTATAAATTCATATAATTCTTTGGAACCCATGGCAAAAGCATAAACCATCTTGCCTGGATCCAGCACTTTGCGCTTACCTGTAACCCGCCCGGACAGAAACATTTTCATATGCGCATCTGCCAGCATCTCACTGTGAACCCCAAGATCCTTTAAATCGGATTGGGCAACTAATTCACCTACCATATTGGGGAGTCCGCCAATACCCAGCTGCAGACAGGCTCCGTCCTCTATTTCTTCTAAAAGAAGGGCAGCAATTTTCCTCTCATCATCACTGGGTTCTAGCTGAGGTATGGTAAACAGCGGGAGATGATCTCCTTCGGCAACAATATCCACCTCGCTGATATGGATAGCTTCATCACGTCCCCCCAGAACAGAGGGCATATTATTATTTACTTCTACTACCACAGTGGTGGCATTATCTGCAATCATTTTGGCATGTGCTGCAGCGGCACCAAAACTGAAATAACCCCGTTCATCCATAGGCCCTACCTGTATCATCGCTACATCAATGAGTTTACTTCTCTTCATCATCAACGGCATTTCATAGTACAAAGCCGGAACATAGTAATAATTGCCTGTCTGAGCTATTTTACGATCAAATCCAGATGCATGCCAATTATGATAAATAAAATGTTTGCCTTCCGGGTCAGAAGAAATAGTATATAAAGGATAGAGGGTAACACTGGTACCAATGATAACCCCTTCTAATTCCTCCTTTCTGGCCGCTAGGGCTCGATCCAATGTAGATGGATTGCCATTATATGAATTGTATTGCACGTAATCACCGGACTTAACTACCTTTACTGCTTCTTGCGGTGTATGTAATTTTTCTTTATATTCCTCTGTATATTTCATTATTCTAAACCCCCTCCGGTC
>DUSB01000133.1 GCA_012840625.1 Syntrophomonadaceae bacterium | reverse complement strand
ATTGCCAGGAATGTGGTGAAGTCATCTGTAGTAAGAAGGATCCGCTTGAATGTCCGCAGTGTGCCAGCAGTGATTTAAAGCAGGATGAGGATGTGCTGGATACCTGGTTTAGCTCTGCGTTATGGCCCTTTTCTACGTTGGGATGGCCTGAAGAAACTCCGGATATGCAGAAGTTCTACCCTACCAGCGTTTTGGTTACAGGCCGTGACATTATTTTCTTCTGGGTAGCACGTATGATCTTTTCTGGTCTTGAACATACAGGAAAGGTTCCCTTTTATGAAGTTAATATTCATGGACTGATCCTGGATGCTCAGGGACGTAAAATGAGTAAATCTCTGGGTAATGGTATCGATCCCATCGAAGTGATTGAAAAATATGGTGCTGATACCCTGCGCTTTTCTATGCTGACCGGGGTAACTCCTGGCAACGATATACGTTTTCACTGGGATAAGGTTGAAAACACTCGTAATTTTGCCAACAAGATCTGGAATGCTTCGCGCTTTGTATTAATGAACCTGGATCATTATCAGCCTATTCAGCCTGAGAGCAAAGAATATAATCTTGCTGACAGATGGATTCTTTCTCGCTACCAGATGACTGTTCGGCAGGTTACTGAACTATTAGAAAAATATAACCTGGGGGATGCAGCCCGGGCTTTGTATGATTTTATCTGGGATGAATTTTGTGACTGGTATATTGAACTGGTGAAATCCAGGCTGGTTCCAACCAATGATCAGCGTGACCGTGCGGTAGCGCAGCAGGTATTGCATGATGTGTTAATGGGCACCCTGCGTTTGCTTCATCCGTTTATGCCTTTTATTACCGAAGAGATTTACCAGTATTTACCGCAGCATAATAAGACCATTATGTTGGATGCATGGCCGCAGCCGGATTCTAGTCTGGTTTGGCAGGAGGCTATTGAGGATATGCAGGATATAATGCTGGCGATTCGGGCTATTCGTAATATAAGATCCGAGTTTAACATTTCACCGGCAGCAAAGATTCGGGTGCAAATGCTGGTCAGTGATGATGAAAAAATAGCTTTACTGCAGGAAAACAGTGCCTATATTCAGAATCTGGCCGGGGTAGAACAGATCGATATTCGGGAAGATGGTGCGGCAAAACCTGATCAGGCGGTATCGGCTTTAACCAGCTGGGCAGAAATCTATGTTCCGCTGGGGGGTGTGATTGATGTTGATAAGGAAATAGCCCGTCTTAACAAGGATCTAAAAGCAGCGGAAAAAGATCTGAAAAAGGCCCGGGGCAAACTTAACAATGAGCAGTTTCTCTCCAAGGCACCGGCTGAAGTTATTAACAAGGAAAAACATAAAGCAGCCGAAGCACAGGCCAGGATAGAAGGGATTGAACAGCGATTAAGGATCTTCACCGGGATGTAGAAGACTGGCTGACTAGGTTGACCATTCTGGGCAGTAAACCAGGCTTAGAGCGTATGGAACGTTTGCTTGAACTGATGGGCAGTCCGGAGCAAAAGGGGCAGTATATTCATATTGCGGGTACCAATGGTAAAGGTTCAACCTCACTTATTATTGCCAGTACCTTGAGCGCAGCTGGTTACAGGGTGGGGCGCTTTATTTCGCCTCACCTGCATTCTTATTTCGAACGTATAAGTATTGATGGGAAGAGAGTTCCTGCTCCTCGTTTTATGGCCTACCTGGAGCGCATCGAATCCCTGGTTCAGATTATGCTGCGGGAAGGTTATTCTCGTCCTACCGAGTTTGAGGTATTAACGGCGGTTGCTTTTCAGTATTTTGCTGATGAAAAGGTAGACTTGGCGGTCATGGAAGTGGGTATGGGAGGAAGCTATGATTCCACTAATGTGATAGTGCCTCTGGTGTCTGTGATTACTGGCATTGATTATGATCATATGCAGTATCTGGGGAATACTTTATCAGAAATTGCAGAAAATAAAGCCGGGATTATCAAAGCAAAGGTTCCGGTTGTAATCGGGGCCATGGGAAAAGAAGCCCGAATGGTCATTTATGAAAAAGCCAGGGTGCTGCAGGCTCCTGTTTTTGAGAGCTCCAGGGTGAGCATATATTCTTACCCGGAGAGCGTAAGCCTGGAAGGACGGCTGGTGGATATTGACAGTGAAACCCTGGCCTGTGTAAAACAGCCTTATTCGTTATTGGGGGAATATCAGCTGCAAAATCTTGCCACCGCCACTGCTGTTCTGGAGCTACTAAAAAAGGCAGGATATTCGGTTGATAGTGAGCATCTGAGTCGTACGCTGGATCAGCTTAGTTTACCGGGGCGTTTAGAGATTTTACAGCGCGATCCCCTGGTGCTGGCTGATGTGGCCCATAACCCTCAGGGAGCCAGGGCTCTGGCGGATTCTCTCCGCCTTCTCTTGCCCGGGCAGAAGAAGGTAATGGTTTGTGGTATTTTAGACGATAAAGATATACAGCATACGTTGGAACCACTGCTGGAGTCGACCCGTTTATGTGTTTTTACCCGTCCTGAATCCCCCCGGGCTGTACACTGGAAGCATATCGCCCAGATGCTTGGTCAGGTAATGCCTGAACAGCCTTATCTGATGATTGAAAGGATTGATCATGCGGTCAGGCGAGGTCTGGATGAACTGGGAAAAGAGGAGTTTTTACTTATAACAGGATCTTTTTATCTGCTTGATCATGCCAGAAGGATCTTTTTACCCAGTTAACAATAACTTAATATTGTGGAGCAGGAATTATTGATATAATTAACGTGGATTAAAAGTTGGATAGAATATACTTGGGGAGGGTTCTTATTGGTTTTTAAATTAAAACCCCAGGATACGCGTTTCTTCGATTATTTTGAAGAAAGCGCTGAAGCCATCTGTGAAGGTGCGGATCTATTAAATCGTTATTTCACAGAAAAAGGCGACCCGGAGGCGATGCTGGAGCGTATCAATCAGGTGGAAGACCAGGGTGATCAGATTTATCTGGATGTAATGAACCAGATTAACAACTCTTTTATCACCCCTTTTGATCGGGAGGATATTCTATGGCTGGCACAGGAGTTAAACCGGGTTTTGGATCATATCCAGGGAACCATGGAAAAAATGGTTATTTATAAAGTGGGCCGGCCCAAGGAAATTTATGTGCCTACTATGGTAAGCGTATTGGTTAAAGCAACGGAAGAAATTCGTCAAGCAGTACAATGGCTTCGCAACAACCGCAGCAACAATGCGCAGATTATTGAGGCTTGTGAACGAATACGTGCGTACGAACGTGAAGGCGATGATCTGTATCGGGCAGGTATAGCAAGACTTTTTGAACAAACGGATGATGTAGTTGAAATCATTAAATGGAAAGAAATATATGAGCATCTGGAAGCCACTCTCGATAACTGCGAAGCTGTGAGTAATGTTCTAAAGGAAATCGCTGTTAAATATGTTTGATTTAGCTTGGATATTAGCCATAGTTTTCTTTGCTCTTGTTTTTGATTACATTAATGGATTTCACGATACAGCCAACGCTATTGCCACTTCAGTTTCAACCAAGGCTCTGGCTCCCCGGTATGCGATTATAGTGGCGGCATCTTTTAACTTCATTGGTGCCTTAAGCGGCACCGCAGTAGCGGCAACCATAGGTAAGAACATCATAGCACCGGAGGTAGTAACTCCTCTGGTTATAGTAGCTGCTCTGATTGGAGCAATATTCTGGAATTTATTTACCTGGTATTATGGTATACCATCTAGTTCTTCCCACGCATTGATTGGTGGCTTGGTAGGTGCGGCTCTGGCTGGTTTTGGTCCGTTACAGGTTCAATGGCGTGGATTTATAGGTATCTTCAGCGGTTTGATCATTTCCCCGGTGGTAGGTCTGGTTATGGGCAGCATCATCATGACGCTGTTATTCTGGCTCTTTCGCAAATCTTCACCGGCCAAAACGAACAAAAAATTCCGGCATCTACAGATCCTGGCGGCTTGTATGGCTTCTTTTGCACATGGTTCCAATGATGCGCAAAAGTCTATGGGGATTATTACCATGAGTCTGGTCAGTGCCGGGATGCTCAGCACCTTTGTGGTTCCGCTGTGGGTAAAGATAGCCTGTGCCACAGCCATGGCCCTGGGAACCGCAATAGGTGGGTGGAAGATTATTCGCACCATGGGTGGCAAGATTTTCCGCATCGAACCGATTAATGGCTTTGCTGCTGATTTTACTTCCGCCCTGGTTATCTACGGAGGCACCATGATAGGAGCCCCGGTTAGTACCACCCACGTAGTATCTTCATCGATTATGGGGGTGGGAGCCGCCAAGCGTTTTCGTGGCGTTCGTTGGAACATTGCCCGGCAAATAATTATTGCTTGGTTTATTACCATTCCGTGTGCAGCCCTAGCTTCGATCGTAGCCTTTACTTTATTGAATTATATCTTTTAATATAATAGTAGGTGTGAGACTCTTATTGCTGTTCTTAGCAGATAAGAGTTTTTTATATCCTTTTTTATTTGAACAGTATTTTGCAAGGTGATACAATATGAACATTACGTTAAACATGATTGAAATGTAAATTTCTTCCTATCAGGTTTAGCTATTACAAAGGAGATGAGCAATTGAAGGCCTATAAAATTCCTGAGGCAACGGTTATGAGGCTGTCTGTTTATTCGCGATATCTCCAACAGCTGCTGGAAGAAAAAGTAGAAACAGTTTCATCCGGTGAGATAGCCAGAGGGGTAGGAGTTAGTTCAGCACAGGTTCGCAAAGACTTGGCCTATTTTGGTGAATTTGGGACTCGTGGCGTGGGATATCGTGTGGAAGAATTGTTTGGACATTTAATGAACATATTAGGTCTGGATCAGCAATGGAATGTTATTATTGTTGGTGCCGGGAAGCTTGGTTGTGCTTTGGCACGTTATCAGGGTTTCAGGGAGCGGGGTTTTCAGATCTGTGCCATTCTTGACAATGATCCTGCGATAGTGGGTGAAAAAGTAGACTGTTTACAAATTGAATCGCTGGATAAACTGAAAAAGCTGGTTCACGAATATGATATTAAAGTGGGGATTGTAACAGTTCCGGCTGAAGCTGCTCAGGATGTAACCGACCAGCTGATCGAATCCGGGGTAAAAGCAATTCTTAACTTTTCTCCCCGTGTGCTCAAAGTTCCCGCCGACGTCATTCTTCGCAATGTAGACTTGTCTGTTAACCTCGAAGTTCTAAGCTTTAATCTAACCTATAATGGTTAATGGTTGAAAATAGCCAGTGCTTCTATGATACTGGGTATTTTCAGCCATCTTTGGCTGATCGGAAGGGCTTCTTGCTACATAAATACTTGTTTTTTCGTGCTTACTAGTGATAAACTTTAAAAAATATGTCAATATATAATGGAGGTATAAAAGGGGCATGCTCCTCGCAAAATAGCGGTCAGATTTTACTGCTGCTGTTGATTTTGGGGGGAATCATCGGTGCCTGGATTGGAGATGCTATAGTTACTCTTTTACCCCATCTAGAGTTCCGGGGGAAGTTTAGCGGGTTGGGTTGCCGACTCTTGTAATGGATTTACATGTTTTTATATTCAGTTCTGGTTTTATGCTTAAGATAAATTTTTTATTATACTGGGCTTCGTTTGGGCTTGGTTATTCTATTACAAACTCTAACAAATAATGATGAGGCGAAGCACATTGAAACCTCTAATACTGGCATCCGCCTCACCAAGGCGGAAAGCCTTATTACAACAAATCGGCCTATCCTTTTCAACCGTACCTGCCTCTATTAATGAAGATATTTGCCTATCTAATCAACCGCAGCAACTGGTACAGGACCTGGCTCTCCGTAAGGCCCGGTATGTGGCCGCTGATTTAGAACAAGGCCTAGTTATTGGTGCTGATACGGTGGTGGTTCAAGATCAAAGCATTTTTGGCAAACCTGAAGACAGGCAGGACGCCTATGTTATGTTAAGCAAGCTAAATGGACGCGATCATGAAGTGATGACTGGATTGGCTCTCGTCAATGCAGAAACAGGTGAAAAACAGCTGGCGGTTGAAATAACCAGGGTTTATTTCCGTCTTCTGAGTTCAGATGAGCTCTATGCTTATATTGACAGTGGTGAACCGTTTGATAAGGCAGGAGCTTACGGGATTCAAGGTTTGGGTTCGGTATTGGTAGAAAGGATAGAAGGATGCTATTATAATGTAGTCGGGTTACCGCTAACCCGCCTGGCACAAATGCTACTGAATTGGGATATTTTTATTTTAGGAGGTTAAAATGTCCAATAGGTACCGGGTAGCTATTAAGGATATGCCCGAAGAATTACGCCCCCGGGAAAAGCTTTTATCGCGGGGAGAAGGTGCCTTAAGCGATGCCGAATTGCTGGCGGTGCTGATTGGCCAGGGTACCCGGGGGTTAAATGCGGTGGAACTGGCGAATCAGCTCATCCTTGAGCATAAAGGACTTCGTAATTTGCGTGACTTGAGCATTGAAGAACTAATGCAGCATAAGGGAATTGGGGTTGCCAAAGCGGTAACCATTAAAGCTGCACTTGAGTTAGCCAAAAGAAGCTCTCTGGGTGTCCCGTATCGGGTGACCGTTCGTTCGCCGGTTGATGTTACTTATTTAGTTATGGAAGAAATGCGTTATTTTGATCGGGAATATTTTCGGGTTCTATATCTGGATCGTAAAGGTACTCTGCTGGTTATGGAAGACGTTTCAGTAGGCAGCCTGCATTCATCCATTGTTCACCCCCGAGAAGTATTTAAAACGGCGGTGAAAAGAAGTGCTGCTTCTATTATTTTAGTACATAATCATCCCAGTGGGGATCCAAGCCCCAGTAAGGAAGATATTCAGACCAGTAATCGTTTAATACAGGCCGGATCCATATTAGGCATTGAAGTGCTGGATCATATCATCATTGGTGACGGTCGGTATTGCAGCATGAAGGAAAAGGGATTAATTTAACGATTGAAGGAGGCATCACGATAGTGTTTGGGAAAGATATGGGGATTGATTTAGGAACTGCCAACACCCTGGTGCATATAAAGGATAAGGGTGTTGTATTTACGGAACCATCTGTGGTGGCAATACAAAATGATACCGGGAAAGTACTGGCGGTGGGGGAAGAAGCTAAAAGGATGATCGGTCGTACGCCTGGTAATATTGTAGCCATAAGGCCTATGAAAGATGGTGTCATTGCTGATTTTGATGTTACCCAGGCTATGTTGAGATATTTTATTGGCAGAGCACTGGAAAATAAAAACCCTTTTGTGAAGCCGCGAGTGGTGATCAGCATTCCTACGGGATGCACCACGGTAGAGGAGAGGGCAGTGCGTGAGGCTGCTCTGGCGGGAGGGGCTAAAGAAGCCTATTTACTGGAAGAACCCATGGCAGCTGCAATAGGTGCCGGACTGCCGGTTCATGAACCAACCGGGAATATGATTGTGGATATTGGTGGGGGTACCACCGAGGTGGCAGTTATTTCACTGGGGGGAATCGTTACCGCCAAATCCGTACGTGTAGCCGGGGATAAAATGGATGATGCCATTATCCAGCATCTTAAAAGAAGCTATAATTTACTGATTGGGGAGCGAACTGCGGAGGATATAAAAATTAATGCTGGTTCAGCCCTGTTAGGAGAAGAAGAGATATTTTATGATGTGCGCGGGCGTGATCTAGTTAGCGGCCTGCCCAAGACGATACAGGTTTCTTCGACGGAAATTCATATGGCCTTACGAGAAGTTGTAGAAGCGATTGTAGAAGGAATCAAGGTCTGCCTGGAAAAAACTCCACCTGAATTGGCGGCAGATATTATGGATCGGGGTATTGTTATGGCTGGAGGAGGTTCGTTGCTAAGTGGTCTGGACGAATTGATCAGTCAGGAAACGGAAATGCCGGTATACGTATGTGAAGAGCCACTTTTTGCTGTAGCACGGGGTACGGGCAAGGTGCTGGAAAATATTGAGGATTTAAAGCGTTTATTAGTAACACAAAAAAAATCTTTTTAGCCAGGTGAAGATATTTGTTAAGAATATTTAGAAATAAAAGTTTCTGGGTCATCCTGGTTTTAGTTATTGTGTTATTGACAGTTATGAAAATGAGCGTGGGTCGTCAGGAGACAACCGGGATCGAGCGTGTCATTAATAATACTTTTGCGTCGCTGCAGGCAGGTCTGGACAGCACCAGACAATCTGTAAGCTCAGTGGGGATAGCTCTGGCTGATAAAAAGAAGCTATTGGAGCAGGTAGAGGAGCTTAAGGCTGAAAATAACCAACTTCATCTGGAAAATCAACAGCTGCGTGAGTACAAAGCAGAGGCAATACGTCTGCAAAAGCTCTGTAATTTTAGTGATCAGATGGCTGATGCCTATACTTTTGAAGCGGCTCGAGTTATCGGCAGGAGCCCCAATAACTGGAGTAAGTTCATAGTTTTGGATAAAGGTAGTAATCACGGCATTGAAGCTGGGATGACAGTCATCTGTCCACAGGGTCTGGTGGGGCGTGTTATTACTGTCAATCATAACAACTGTCGTGTCTGGTTGCTGACTGATCGCGAAATGGCGGTAGGGGTAATTCTGCAGGAGACTCGTCAAACACGTGGTATTGTGGAAGGAACCAGCGAGAGCGATAAGCTTCGTATGATTAATATCCCTTATTACTCTAAGATTAAGAAAGGACAGAGGGTTATTACCTCGGGTCTTTCTGAGCATTACCCCAAGGGATTGCTTCTAGGCAGGGTAAAATCTGTGCAACGTGAAAAAAACGGTTTATTGTTATCGGCCGTAGTGGAGCCGGCAGTTGATTTTGACAAGCTGGAAGAGGTTCTGGTGATTGTTGAGGTAAAATCAAAGACCCCGGAGTTTGAGGAAGAAAGAGAAACATTAATGCAGCCATCTCCCGATAATAGGGAGGAATGATAGTATGCGCTACCTGATTTTAATGCTTTTACCTCTGTTATCTATTTTTTTACAGTCGACAATTTTTCATACCTATAGTATAAAAGGGGCAGTACCAGATTTGGTACTGGTTTTTGTTGTTTTTTATTCCCTTCTTAATAAAAAGAATAACAGCACCATTTATGGTTTTTTTTGTGGGCTGCTGGAAGATTTATATCTGGGCAGAGCCATCGGAATGAATGCGATTGCTAAAGCCTGTACCGCTTTTTTGGTAGCCAGGCTACAGGGTGGGGTTTTTAAGGATAATATCCTGGTGGGTATTATTGCAGTTTTATTGGGCTCTATCATCAATGGCTTTTTACTTCTGCTTCTTTCTCTGGCCAGTTATAATCTGGTTTATTTTGACCACTTACTTTTTATAAGTCTGATTTATCAGATCATTTATAATGTAATTCTGGCAGCACCTCTTTATGCCATCTATTATCGCTCAACACAGAGGGGATGGCTTAGAAAAACGGGTGATTGAAGTATGAGGCAGGATCAACTGCAAAAAAAATTAAAGATCTATACCTACATTATGCTGGGTCTTATAGCCATACTATGTGTTCGTCTGGCAGTGGTGCAGATCTTTTATACCGAGGAGTATCAAACCAAGGCCAGGGAAAATCGTATGCGTTTGGTGGCTATCAAGGCGCCGCGGGGAGAGATTTATGATCGTAATGGCAGTGTTCTGGCTGCCAATGAGCTGGTCTATACAGTAAGCTTGACCTATGTCGATACAGAAAATCAAGATGAAGTCATAAAATCTCTTAGTAAGATGATGATCCCCTACTATCCGCAGGTAACACCGGAATTTATTGAGAAAAAAATCAAACAGCAGGAATTTCGTCTTTTTGAACCGGTAGTTGTAATGCGAGATATACCCTGGGAGCTGGTGGTTAAAATTGAAGAAAACAGGAATCTTTTGCCGGGTGTATCTGTTACCATTGAGCCGTTAAGGGTTTATCCAGGAGGAACGCTGGCGGGTCATGTCATGGGTTATGTACACTCTATTAATGCTGATGAACTGGCAGAAGCAGATGATGGCCGATACAATATTAACAGCCTGATTGGCAAAAGCGGTGTAGAAAAGCAGTACGAGAAAGTTTTGCGTGGTACCGAAGGGGCGCGACGGGTGGAAGTGGATGCTACCGGCCGTCCTCTGGGTGAATTGGTTACCCTGGAACCGACGGCGGGTAATAATCTGACTCTTACCATTGACAAAAAGCTGCAGAAGGTTATGGAAGTCAGTGCAGAAAACATCATTAGAGATATACAAAGAGGCCGGCCCAAAGCAAAAGTAGCCTCAGCCGTGGTGCTGGATGTAAAAACCGGTGAGGTGCTGGCTATGTGTAGCAAACCAGATATGGATCCCAATGATTTTAAAGGTAATATCAGCGGGGATAAAGCTCAATATTATTTTCCGCAAGGAGATTACAATCCACTCCAACCAGGGGCCGCTACTAACCGGGCTATACAAACTACTTATCCGCCAGGATCAACTTTTAAACCAATTACTGGTATGGCAGGATTAGAAGCGGGTGTAAATCCCCAGGGTGATTACGTTAATTGTGCAGGAAAATACTGGATAGCTCCCTATATTGGCTGTACAGGTGTTCATGGCAGTCTTAATTATTACAGTGGTATGGCCAAATCATGTAACGTCTATTTCCAGGAAATTGGCCGACGTGCTGGCAAGGATAAAATTATTAAGGTGGCCAAGGATTTTGGTCTGGGAGAGCGTACTGGAATTGATCTGCCCTATGAAAGCAAAGGGCTGGTTCCTACACCTGAATGGAAGAAAGAAATTAATGGCCTGTTAATTGATCGTAAATATGATGCCGAAAGAAAAGAATTGGAGGAGAAATATCGTACCTTATTGGCCAATGCAGATAGTGAACAGGAAAGAGAGCGCTTGAGAGCCAAAAAGGAAAATGAAAAAGAAAACTTGGAGGCAAGGTATCAGATCGAATATAATTTTGATACCAAATGGCAAGCCTTTGACACCTTCAATATGTCCATCGGGCAGGGGGCAAACAATTATACCGTTATCGGTTTAGCCAACTATGCGGCTACCATAGCCAATGGTGGAAACTTGATGCGGCCTCATGTGGTCAGGCAGGTTACAGATTCGCATGGCAAGGTGATAAAGAAATACGATCCCCAGCTTATTCACCATACCTCAGTTTCCGCGCGAACCATAAAAGAAACCCGCCGGGCCATGGCAACGGTTACCGATCCGGGAGGGACAGCTGGTTTTTTATTCAGTAATTTTCCCTCTGATGTAAAGGTAGCGGCCAAAACAGGTACCGCTGAAACGGGGCGGGCTGGAGATATAGCCTCCAAAGAATTCCACGGTGTCTTTATTGCTTTTGCTCCCGCTGACAATCCGCAGATTGCTTTTGCCGGGGTGGTAGAATACGGTCGCTACGGTAGTGAAT
>DUSB01000010.1 GCA_012840625.1 Syntrophomonadaceae bacterium | reverse complement strand
GCTGATCCACACTGCCCATCATCATCGTAGCCGTAGTCTTCATCCCTATTTGATGAGCACTTCTCATTACGTCCAGCCATTCCTCACTCTTTATCTTGCGAGGACTTATATAATGACGAACTTCATCATGTAGTACTTCAGCTCCACCACCCGGTAAAGAATCCAGACCCGCCTCTTGCAAACGCTGCAAGACTTCTTTAACAGATAGACCCTCTTTGCGTGCTAAGAACATAATCTCCGGAGCGGTTAGAGAATGGAGGGTAATATTATAATTTTGTTTGATGTTGCGAAACATGGTTTCAAAATAATCCAATCCCAGACCGGGGTTCAAACCACCCTGTATCATAAGCTGAGTTGCACCCAGCTCTACTGCCTCATCAATTTTCTGGTAAAGCAATTCCTCATCTATTACATAAGCGTCGGGATCATTCTTTTTGCGGTAGAAGGCACAGAAACGGCAGCCGCACTGACATATATTGGTATAATTTATATTGCGATCAATAATAAAAGTTACCACACCATCTGGATACCTTCGATCGCGCACCATACAGGCGGCACGACCCAGAGCCAGTATGTCTCCGTATTTATAAAACTGTTCAAAATCCTTTTCCGTCATTCGCTCTCCTGCGACGATATCTAACAAACGCTTTTCCAAGTCCATCGTCACACCTGCTCTCATCTATTAAATGTCCATAATTTTTAAGGGCGGTACACTATCAACAAGACCCAGATTATAGGCTTCGCGATAGTATTCCATCAAGCCTTCCTGTTTACTGTGATCAAAATCAAAACGCAGAGTGCGGAAATAATCCACCAAATATTCAGGAGGAAAATCCTCCCACTCGGCTGCTTTAGCGGCTACCGTTTCAATTTGCTCCAGGCTTAAACGGATTGAATCCGTAAAGGTATCCCTGATCTTAATAATATCCTGCCGGTGTTTTTCAGCATAATCTTCCCGTATCGCCCAGACAGCAAAAACCATAGGTTTACCAGTCATTTTTTTCCATTCTTGTCCTAGATCATAAACATAAAGATGACTATCGTGGTGGTATTTGGCCCGTAAAGCATCATCACCAATAAGCAGGGCGGCATCAGCCTCCAGCAACATAGCCCCCAGTTCAGGGGCTGAAGTGAAATAATCAGGTACTATATTGTACCCCCGCGCCATAATAATTCGCAATAAGGCTACCGACGTAGCAGATATATTGGTCAAAGCTACCTTCCTGCGGTCTAATTGATCAATAGGAACCTTCGAAAACAGGTAAATGCTTTTGACATTCCCGTCGGCACTAACAGAAATATCCGGCATCAGAATATAATCTTGATAATTTCTGGCATAAGCAATAGATGGAATGGGAGCCAGATCCAACAAATTCTTATACAACATGCGATTCAGGTCGGTAGGATTTCCTTTAATTAAATCGATATCAAGTAAAAACTTCTTCTCAATCAAACCATAGAACAACGGAAAGCAGTTAATAAACTGAATATGTCCAACTCTGGGTCTCATCTTTATCCCTCTCTTAACTTGGTTAATCGTTTATCACCGAAATTCACGCAGAATATTATATAGAGTATCGCGTTCAACCGGCAGGTATCCAGCCTGTTGAATCAGGCGTATAATCTCATTTTTAGTAATTCCTTTTTCCGTATCGGCACCGGCCGCATGCATAATACGTTCTTCTATTACCGTACCATCTATATCATCCGCTCCAAAATGCAATGCCAACTGTGCAATACCTATGCCCAACATAATCCAAAAGGCTTTAATATGATCAATATTATCCAGCATCAAGCGGGAAACAGCAATAGTCTTGATGTCATCTACTGCTGTAGTACGAGAGATACCCTGCAAATGCGTATTCTCCGGTAAAAACGGCAGGGGAATAAAAGCCTGAAAGCCAGGCGCTTCATCCTGTAGATTACGCAGTTGAATCAGATGATCGATACGATCTTCCAGGGATTCAATATGCCCGTACAACATGGTGCAATTAGTTTTTATGCCCATCTGGTGTGCAGTTCGATGTACCTCCAGCCACTCGTCGCTCGTAGCTTTGTTTGGACAAAGCTGCTGGCGAATATTATCGTTTAATATTTCTGCACCTCCACCGGGTATAGAGCCCATACCGGCTTCCTGCAGTGTTTCCAGCACCTCTCTAATTGACAAACCTGTAATTTGAGAAAAATAATGGATCTCCACCGCAGTAAAGGCCTGTATATGAATATCCGGATAGGCCTGATGCAATCTGGAAATCACTTCTACATAATAATCAAAAGGTAAGTCCGGGTGCAGGGCACTGACGACATGAAATTCTGTGACCCCCTGCTCCACGACCTCGGCACCCCAGGCAAAGGCTTCATCAGGAGTCATAGCATACGCCCCCTGATCCTGACTATCAATCCCGAAAGCACAAAATTTACAACGGGAATGGCAGATATTAGTCAGATTAATGTGGCGGTTGACATTGAAAAATACTTTATCCTGTGATTTTTTTATTTTAGCCTCTCGGGCTAATTCAGCGATGGCCAGTAAATCATTATGCCGGTACAGATATAATCCGTCTTCTGCCGATAAACGTTCTCCGTTATGTACTTTATGCCTGATTCCCTCTAAACGAACATCCATAATACTCACCCCTAGACAAGTTAAATCGATCTATACAAAATGCCTTAAGATCGATCTTAAGGCATTGCCCCTGTATGGAATGCTTACCGCTATATTTTTCTATTTGTTTTTACGGCAAAAATCAGCCAGTACAGCGGGATCTTCTTCCATAAAGGTTAAAGCCCATTCCAACCTGTTGATAACTTCCTCCGTGCTGCCACTTCCTGTATAGATAAGCGGCTGGCATGAAAACCCTTCTATGAAAACCCGTAAATCAAGTGCCATATTCTCAATCTCAATCAATCCTCTGGCAACTTCCTCCATCCTTCCAGCGGCTAAATGCTGACGTGTTTCTGCAGTTCTCTGGCTGATATCGCTAATAGTTTCATTAATAATCCCTGCTGGTAAAAAATTAGTCACAGTACACCACTATCCTGGATTTTTTGTTTTTATTCGCGTCTAAACTACGGAAGTCCTTTTTTCCCGGCTATTTTTCCAGTGCTAAACGGACAATCTTCTCCACCAGATCTTCAAAACTGTATCCTGCAGCTCTAGCTGAATCAGGTACCAGACTCATCTCCGTCATGCCGGGTATGGTATTAACTTCCAGAACATAAGGCTGCCCAGCTTTATCAATGATTAAATCAACGCGAGCAAAGCCCCTGCATCCCATAGACAAATAAGTTAGAAGGCTAATTTTTTCCACCAGCTGCCTCTGCTCTTCACTGATCCGGGCTGGTATTATATGTTCACACATGCCCGGCGTATATTTGGATTCATAATCATAAAACTCATTTACCGCTGTGATTTCAATCACCGGCAGGGCTTCTGCTTGCTGATTACCAATCACCGGAACGGTGACTTCAACCCCTTCTATATACTTTTCAATCAGGAGCTCACTATCATATTTAAAAGCCTCCTGTATCGCGTCCGGCAGCTCCCCTTGATTGCGAACAATGCGGGTACCAATACTGGATCCCTGACCAGCCGCTTTAACCACCATAGGAAAAGCAAACTGCTCCTCCAACTGAGAGTAAAGCTCTTC
>DUSB01000132.1 GCA_012840625.1 Syntrophomonadaceae bacterium | reverse complement strand
GGGTAGGGTTTATCAGACGGGGGATACAGCGGATGAGTGTTGATTTTCCGCTGCCTGACAATCCCATGATAACAAAGACTTCTCCACGTTTAACCTGGAAAGAAACACCTCGTACCGCAATAACGGCTCCATTGGATTCTGCTTCTTGTACAGATAAGGGATCTTCTGGATTAAACGATCCAGGAACCGAACCAAATATTTTCCAGAGATTATTAGCTTCAAGCAAAATTTGAGATTGTTTATTCATTATTTCACCTCTTCCAGTGCCTGTTCAACTTTTTCGGCTACATCGGCCGGGAGCCAGGCTTTCCAGGTAGCGGGATATTTTTTCAGGAAATAAATGGCTGCTTTATCGGCACTACCATCGTTATTCTGCATGTAGGCCAGAAAATCGTTGTTTTGATCCAGGGTAGTTTCATATTTTTTCAGGAATTCTACGATTTCCGGAGCCGTATTTTTCAGCTCAGAATGTACACCAATCCTTACTCGGGCATTGGGAAAGGCGCAGCCCCGGTTTTCAGGATCGTTCCAAACTGCTTCATCATAAGGCGGTTCTTCTAACCTGGTCATATCCAGTTTCCCCATTACCCAGGTAGGTTCCCAGTAGTACCCCACCCAGGGTTGACCTTTCTCATAGGCAGTTACCATCGAGGCAGCCAGAGCTGTATCTGATCCAGTACTGAAGAGATTGAAGGTTTTATCTAAGCCATAGGTTTTAAATTTGTTTTCGTTGATTTCAGTAACTAACCAGCCTGGAGGGCTGTTATTGAGGCGGCCCTTACTGGGGACTTCAGGATCTTTAAATAGTTCCCAGTATTTAGGCAAGTCATTGACTGACTTAAGATCGGGGGCGACGGGCTCAATTCCGCGCTCAGGGTCACCCTTTATCATATAGGTAGGTACGTACCAGCCCTGTGGTGCATCAGGAAAGTTGGGTCCCAAATCCGTTACCGAGCCATCTTTCAAAACTCGATTCCACACTTCCTCATAGTTGTCGACCCATACTTCCATGGTTATATCGACATCACCTTTGGACATTCCTTGCAGCATAGGCTGGGTTTCTCCAAATACGTATTCGGGTTGGGGGTAGCCATAGCCATGTTCGATAATAAAGCCAGCGATTCGATTATGAACTTTGACGCTATCCCAGCTAATATCTGCCATAGTTAGTTGTTCTTTTTGCTTATCTCCGGTGTTCGCGTTATCGGCACCGCCGCAGCCGGTTAACGTAACAGCAAAAATAAGCAAAACAATCAGGATGAGTGGTTTTTTTGATCGTCGTGTTTTGTTTAGTGGAAACATTAAAAATCCTCCCTCTGACCGAAAGCCTTTATGAGTGAGGGAGATGGTGAGAAGAAAAGGAAAGGAAATTAGCCTTATAGCTCTGGAACGAAAAATAAGCGACGACGTATGCTGTGATGATTGCTGGAAAGGAAATAAAAGCATTATAAAGTTATAGAGAACAGAATCTATCAAGCTAAATTGGTGATAACTATTCCCATCTCGCCTACGAGGTTAGCTGACGGGCTCGGGCCTGGGTTAGCCCTTTCCCAGTTCAGCCTGACAAGTCAGGTTAAACTTTAGAAACTCGCCCCAAAAACTGGTTCCCCCGTGCCTTCAGAAGGCTTCGGCCTATGTATAAAAACTTACAACAACTATCATAATATCCTATTAGGACAAATGGCACAAGTTATAACAGGCGCGGTTAAACGTGTTCTAACCTTATCCCGCCCTGTTAGAGGGAAATATGATTGGTATTCATTAGTATTTATTATTAAAGTTTACCATCAATAAGTAAAAAGCTCTCTTTAGCTTGATAATTGATGAAATTTCATACTAATTTCATGCTTAGAAGCTTTCCTATTCACCTTTTACCGGAGAGAAGAAGAAACAGGATGGCATTTTTGTTTTAAATACCATCCTGTTGGATTACATTTATTCTTGTTTTTCTAAAGCTGTTTCTACCTTTTTAGCTACATCAGCCGGGAGCCAGGCTTTCCAGGTAGCGGGATATTTTTTCAGGAAGTAAATGGCGGCTTTATCGGCATTACCATCGTTTTCCTGCATATAAGCCAGAAAATCATTGTTTTGATCCAGGGTAGTTTCATATTTTTTCAGGAATTCTACGACCTCCGGGGCTTTTGACTCCAGTTTGGCATTTATACCGATGACAACATTAGCCTTGGGAAAGGCGCAGCCCCGGTTTTCAGGATCGTTCCAAACTGCCTCATCAAAAGGCGGTTCTTCCAACCGGGTCATATCCAGTTTGCCCATCACCCAGGTAGGTTCCCAGTAGTAGCCCAACCAAGGCTCCCCTTTTTCATAGGCGGTAACCATGGAAGCTGCCAGGGCTGTATCGGAGCCGGTACTGAATATATTATAATATTTATCCAGCTGATAGGTTTTGATTTTAGTCTCATTGATTTCAGTGGCCAGCCATCCTGGAATGCTGTTATGGAAGCGCCCTTTGGTCGGGACCTCAGGATCCCGGAAAAGTTCCCAATATTTGGGCAGATCTTCAACTGATTTTAAACCGGGCGCGATAGCTTTTATACCACGGTCAGTATCGCCCTCAATCATGTAGGTGGGAACGTACCAGCCTTGAGGTGCATCGGGGAAATTTGGTCCCAGATCCTTTATTGTACCCTTATTCAATTCTTCCTCCCAGGGTTCTTTAAGGTTATCAGTCCAAACCTCCATACAAATATCCAGATCGCCTTTGGATAGCCCCTGAAGCATGGGGAGGGATTCTACGAAGACATATTGTGACCGGGGATAACCATAGCCATGCTCAAGAATGTAACCGACAATACGGTTATGGGCCTTGACGCTGTCCCAGCTGCAGTCAGCTAAAACCAGTGGTTCCCCGGGCTGTTCTTTCTTGCTGGCAGCATCATTTTGTGCATCTCCGCATCCAGCAAGAGTAAAGGTAAATACAAACAGCAACAACAATATAAGTGATTTGGATGCCTGGTGGCGCATCTTGTTTAGAAACATTGCATTCTCCCTTCCGGCCGTAAGCGTAGATAAGCGAAGGGAACGGAGAGAAGAGAAAAAGAGCATAAAAAAATAAGGCTAATGTTGAGTGCTAATTAGCAGGTAAAAAAGTAGAAGCAAATGATATGTATGATTGTTTTTACTGGATGATCTGGCTATTCCCATCTCGCCTACGAGGTTAGCTGACGGGCTCGGGCCTGGGTTAGCCCTTTTCTATATTTTGCTGAACAAAGCAGAAAAATATAGAAATTCGCCCCCAATACGGTTCCCCCGCGCCTTTATGAGGCTTCGGCCTACATATTACTACTATCTGCACTATACACCTTACATACTATCACTGGTGTGAATATAGATTCAAACCAGCCCAGGCGGGTTTAAGCCCGGCAGGAGGGGATGTTATCTTATTAGACGTAAATAGAATACATTCTTCGCTATTTAATATAAAAAAATAGTTCTGATAGAAAAATCTACTAGTTTGATGAGGGTTATGATGAATTATGCAACGTATAATTGACGGACGTTTTTCTAAGTGCTCGATATGCAGATAATATTGTTAGCGGCCGGGTATCCTGATGGTGCAACACCGGGCCAGGTTAATCCTGGTCTTACACTGTATACTTTGTTTCATAACGAAGAAACTAGATAAAAAATACAAGGGGTGTTCAGTATTTTTGTTTTTTATCTCGCGGTTGGTTTAATTCTTGTTTTTGTCTTATGGGGTATTATCAGTCCAGAGCATCTAGCGGCATCAGCAGATCAGGCCTTTGCTTTTACCATCAATGGTTTTGGCTGGTTTTATCTACTGGCTGCCTTTGGATTTCTGATTTTCTCCTTGTACTTAGCCTTCAGTAAATATGGAAATATTCGTCTGGGTAAGGATGATGAGAGGCCTGAGTATTCCAACCTTACTTGGTTTGCTATGCTGTTCAGTGCCGGAATGGGTATCGGGTTGATCTTCTGGGGGGTGGCGGAGCCTCTTTTTCATTATATGGAACCGCCTATGGGATTGAAGGGAGAAACAGTAAAGTCTGCTCAGATGGCTATGCGCTATGCTTTTTTCCATTGGGGGCTTCATCCCTGGGCTATTTATTCTGTCATTGCATTATCACTGGCTTATTTTCAGTTTAGAAAAGGATTTCCTGGTTTGATCAGTTCCACCTTTTATCCCCTGCTGGGTGAAAGGGTGAACGGGCTGACGGGCAAAATGATTGATATTCTGGCCATTATTGCTACTGTATTTGGAGTGGCTACTTCTCTAGGATTGGGGACCTTACAGATTAATGGTGGAATAAATGAAGTATTCGGTATTCCGGTAGAGATCCGAACCCAGCTGCTTATTATTGTTATCGTAACCTTGCTGTATATGACTTCAGCGCTAACGGGTATTAATCGAGGGATAAAAACGCTTAGCAACATCAATATTACTATTGCTGTGTTCCTGCTGGTATTCGTGCTGCTCCTGGGGCCGACGGTTTTTATCCTGGATACCTTTACTTTGACTCTGGGGGGGTACCTGCAATATATTATAGAAATGAGCTTGAGTCTTACACCGTTTAGTCGTCGAACCTGGATTGGGAATTGGACCCTTTTTTACTGGGCCTGGTGGATTGCCTGGGCACCGTTTGTGGGGACCTTTATTGCGCGTATATCAAAGGGTAGAACCATCAAAGAATTTGTTCTGGGTGTACTTTTGGTGCCTAGCCTGTTTAGCTGCATATGGTTTAGTGTCTTTGGGGGAATGGCTTTACATGTGGAAATGTTTCAGGGTGTTGATCTGGCAGCAGCGGTACAAACGGATGTTACCTCTGCGCTTTTCCTGGCTTTAAATCAGCTGCCGTTGTCAATGTTTGTCAGTATCATCGCTATTATTCTTATTATTACCTTTTTTATCACTTCTGCTGATTCAGCCACCTTTGTCCTGGGAATGTTCTCCCTAAAAGGAACCCTCAACCCCAGCAACCGTATCAAATTAGTCTGGGGGGTTCTACAATCTTCCATTGCAGCCGTTTTACTGTTAAGTGGAGGTCTGGATGGATTAAAGACCGCCTCTATTGTAGCCGCTCTTCCTTTTGCTTTTATTATGGTCTTGATGTGTGTTTCCTTACGTAAGGCGTTAGAAGCAGAGTCCAAATTACTGCATTAACCAGCGAGGGGAAGAGTTAAGAATAACAAGCCGGGAAGAGATATGCTCCCCTCTGTGTACCAGTCAAAAATTCATTTCCACTGTCTTTTTGAGGGGAGCATATCAGGTCAGTTCAGATACCGGCTTGTTTTATGAGCGATTATTGCAGATAGGTTCGTTCCATAATCTGACCCTGATCCAGTGAGATAATCACATCCCCCAGCGCCTGAGCATCTTCTTCGTCATGGGTGACCAGGAGAAAGGGAATGCCCCATTGTTCCTGTAGGCTCTTGAGTTCTTTTCTCAAGTTGATGCGGGTACTTCTATCCAGAGCGTTAAAGGGCTCATCCAATAGAAGCAGACGGGGCTGTACCAATAAGGCCCGAGCCAGGGCTACACGCTGTTTTTCTCCCCCGGAAAGATGGCGGGGGTAACGATCGATCAAATGCCGGATGCCAAAGGAATCAAGCATTTCCAGGGGATCTATTTTTTTTAAGCGGGATTTCTTCTGATTTTTTAAACCATAAAGAATATTTTGTCTGACGGTCATATGTGGGAAAAGAGCATAATCCTGAAACAGGTATCCAGTATGCCGTAATCTTGCAGGTAAATTAATGTTTTTTTGTGAGGAATAAAGCATATGATCATCCAGTTTAATGTAGCCTTCCGAAGGATCGGTCAGACCAGCCAAACAATGCAATATCGTAGTTTTACCGGCACCAGAAGGTCCCCATAATACTACAATCTGGTTGCCGGCCTGGATATCAAACCCCAGGGTAAAATGCCATAATTTTTTTGTAAACTGAGCCTCCAGCATACTATCACCTTTATTCCTGGTAATCTTGCGTTTTTGTCCAGCGATTCACCCAGAAAATCAGCAAGAAGCTAAAAATGGTAACGATTGCGACTAGTGTTTGTGCGGTAGCATCATCTCCGGCTTCAACAGCAAAATAAATGGCCAGAGGAATAGTCTGTGTTTGGCCCGGTATGTTGCCGGCTACCATCAAGGTAGCACCAAATTCCCCGATAGCCCGGGCAAAGGATAAGACCAGTCCAGCTATTAGTCCCGGCCAGGCTAGTGGCAGGGTGATGGTAAAAAAGATTTTCGCCTCACTGGCGCCCAGTGTCCGGGCGGCTTTTTCATAATTAAGATCTACACTTTTAAAAGCCGCTTTGGCACTCTGATACATCAATGGAAAGCTGACCACGGTAGCTGCAAGTACCACTGCCCACCAGGTAAAAATAATGGAGATGCCCATACTGGATAGGGCATTACCCAGCAGACCTTTGTTACCAATGATCCGCAAGAGACCATAGCCAATAACAGAGGGAGGAAGAACCAGCGGTAACGTTATCAAGGCCTCCACGACATCTTTACCCGGAAACTCCTCTCTGGCCATCAAGCGTGCCACAGGTATACCTATGCAGCCGACAGCGATGACGGCTATACAGGCAACCTTTAAGGAAAGTAAAACTGGATACCAATCGTTCAGATGGAAGTACATAATATATTACAACCCGTTTAATCTTTTATTGGTTCGAAACCATATTTTTCGAAAACCTTCATGGCTTCTTCGCTGAAAAGAAAATCTGCGAAAGCCTGGGCTTCTTTTTGATGCTGGCTGTTTTTGATCAGGGCCATAGGATAGACAATGGGTTTATGTGAATCTTTCGGTGCTACGGCAGCCACTTTAATACCTTTGCCCATAATCGCATCTGAATTGTATACCAGACCGGCATCAACGTTACCCGTTTCTACATAGGTTAATACCTGACGGACGTCTTTGGCCATGACTATTTTGTCCTGCAGGGCTTCCCAGAGTCCAAGGGAAGTGAGACATTCCTGGGCGTACTTACCAGCGGGTACAGTTTCAGGAGTACCGATACTCAACTTGGCAATACTGTCATCTTTTAGACCTTCAAAACTATCCAGATTGCTATTCTCCGGAGCTATTAGTACCAGGGTATTACCCAGCAGATCCTTTCTCGATTCATCTACAATCAGACCCTGCTCTTGCAGTTCATCCATTTGACGTTTACCTGCGGAGATGAACAGATCAGCAGGAGCTCCTTCTTCGATCTGTTTCTGCAGGGTTCCAGATGAGGCAAAGTTATAGGTAATCTTGACATCGGGATTTTCTTTATTGTATAGTTCTTTTAATTCATTGGCTGCATCTTGAAGACTGGCTGCAGCTGCTATGGTAAGTTCTACCTGTTCAGCTGGCGCTTGAGCGGAATCCTCTTTTGGCTGTTCATTGCCACAGCCAAGCACAGCAGTTAAAGAGAAAACCAGCATTAGTAGCATAATAAATATTTTACTTACCTTATTCACCTTTATTCCTCCTTTAATTCATTGCATAATAATAAGTGAGTGAACTACGATCCTCCTTTCATTATATAAGACGGCACAGTAAACAACCGGCAACAAAAACAAACAGAGCCTGCAACAAAAAAATGAACATAACATAACTTAACAGAACATAGCATAAACAGGCATGAAATACAATATATAACAAATTAAAACGAGTAAAATAAGGAAAAAGGAATATAAGAAAATCGGAGTGATGAAAAAATGAAGGACAAGGCAGACCGATCCTTAACCCCGGAAGAGGTAGCCCAGATACTAAAGATAACCAGAAATACTGTATATGAAATGGTCAAACGAGGGGAATTGCCAGCTTACCGGATCGGAAGGAAAATAAGGATTGATCCTCAAGATGTAGAAATATACAAGCAACAGGGCAAGAGAATAGAAGGTTTTTCAACACCATCTGATCCGCTCACAATAGATAAATATGGAAAATCAGGGCGGGAAATAAGAGGAATGCTTGATGAACCGGTGGTTATTTGTGGGCAGGATATTTTATTAGACATCTTGACTCGTTATTTAGAAAAGCATTCTGCTGGTATTTTATCCTGGCGCAACTATGTGGGCAGCTTTGAAGGGCTGTATGCATTGTACAACGATGAAGCTCATATGACGGCTGCCCATTTGTGGGATGGAGACAATGGTCAGTATAATGTTTCTTATGTGCGTCACCTGCTGCCAGGTATTCCCATCATCCTGGTGCATCTGGCCAAACGTATGCAGGGTTTTTATGTGCAAAAAGGTAATCCCAAAAACATTACCACTTGGTCAGATCTGGTTCGCCCCGATGTAAAGTTTATTAACCGGGAAAAAGGCAGCGGGACCAGGGTATTATTGGATGAACAATTTCGGGTACAGGGTCTGAACCGCCTTGATATTAATGGTTATCAGCAGGAGGAACTCAGTCATCTGGCCGTGGCCAGTGTGGTTGCACGTGGTGATGCCGATGTTGGGCTGGGTAATCAGAAGGCTTCTTTACAGGTGCGGGATATTGATTTTATTCCTATGCATGAAGAGTCCTATGATCTGGTGATGAAAAAAGAAGATTGGGATCAGTCCTGGTTCCAGGCTGTTCTGGACATTGTACAGTCGAATGAATTTCAGGAGGAACTGCGCGGCCTAGGGGATTATAATCTATCTGCCACGGGTACTATTACTGAAGTTTGAGGCGGGAGCCGCCTGGAATTATGATTAATATAGCTGATGGTACTAGAAGGATGATGGCGATGAGATAATAAAAAGTCGAGGGATGTTTACCTCGACTTTTGACTTTTTTTATATGATTCCCAATGCATTTAAGAAGATTAGCAGGATAAATAATGGCGCCACATATTTGATCAGGAAAGACCAAAGCGATACCATTCTAAAGGAGATAGCACCATCATTGGTAATTTCCTTCACAGCGTTATCAACACCCCATACCCAGCCGATAAAGATACAGAGCAGCAGTCCTCCCAGTGGCAGCATAATATTACTGGTTAAGTAATCTATGCTGGAGAAAAAGTTCATCCCCGGCAGGAAATGAATATCTGCCCATGATCCCATGGAAAGGGAAGCTGGAATGGAAAAAATAAAGATAAGCAGTGTAGCCCATATGGCTGCTTTGCGCCGGCTGAATTTTTTTTCATCAATAAGATAGGTTACATTTACTTCCAGCAAGGATATGGTTGAGGTCAGCGCAGCAAATAAAACCAGCAGAAAGAAAAGCACCGCAAAGAATCTGCCCAGCGGCATTTGCCCGAAAACTGCTGGTAGGGTGACGAACATTAATCCAGGTCCTGCATCTGGCTGAAATCCGAAAACAAAAACAGCTGGTAAAATAGCCAAGCCGGCCAGAATTGCTACGACAGTATCGGCCAGAGGTATAAAAGCGCTGCTGCTGACAATATCTGATTGTTTATCCAGGTAACTGCCATAGGTAATCATAATACCCATTCCCAGGCTTAATGAATAGAAGACCTGGCCCATAGCCGTTAAAATAGTTTGGCTATCCATGCGGCTGAAGTCCGGTAAAAGGAAATACCTGATACCTTCGGCTGCACCAGGAAGTGTTATAGCGCGGATAGCCAGGATAATCAAAAAGACAAACAAGGTAGGCATAAGAACCCTACTTGCTTTTTCAATGCCCCTGCTCACTCCAAAATAGACGATAGCTAGTGTGGCCAGTAAAAAGATAGCAGTATAGATAATAGGTTCAAAGGTTGAACCAGTAAAGCTGGCAAATAATGCCTTGCTGGCTGCCAGGTTGCTACCGCCAAATTGACCGGTCAGAAAAGCTACAAAGTACTTTAAGACCCAGCCGCCTATAACGCAATAATAAAACATGATAAGAAAGGCGGTTAATATAGCCATTCTACCGACCCAGGCCCATTTTTTCTTAATACTACGGTAAGCCCCCATAGGGTTTAACTGGGTGTGCCTGCCCAGTGTCAGCTCAGCCATGGTTACCGTAAAGCCCAGTATGACTACAATAATGAGGTAGAATAAGAGAAAAGCTCCTCCTCCGCCTTCACCAGCTATGTAAGGAAATCTCCATAGATTTCCAAGACCGACGGCTGATCCAACAGTCGCCATCAGAAATCCTGCCCTGGTACCCCATTGATCACGGTTGGTACCGATACCATTACTCATAAACATTACTCCTTTTTATAAAAACAAAATAAGACACAAAAGAATTCTACATAAAACTACAAAATAAGACAAGCGTAATGGTCGACGTCATTTTAAACATTATTACTCATGCCCATTGGTACGGGCTATTATTCAGGCGGAACATGCTGCTATAAAGGCTCCCCCAAGGAGTGGAAAGAGGCTGTTTATAAAAGGAAACAGTCCGGGGAGAGTGATATTATTTAAGCTGCTTTCTTCCAGTGTTATAATAGTGGATAAAAGTCGCGATAGAGAGCTGGAGGGAGAGAATTGACAGTAAAATATGAACTGACGCTGGAGGATTATCTGGATTTTAATATCTACCACGTGATGCAGTCAAAAACAGCCCGGCAGGCTTTGCTGGTACAGCGTATAATGGTAGCGATGATATTTGTTGCTTTGCCGCTGGTAATTAATAGAATCGTGGGTATTGACTTAAAAACCTGGATGCCGATGTCTTTATTTATGGCGGTATTAGCGTTTTTGTTTTACCGCAATTTCTTTGAGGCCAATATTAAAAAGAACCTAGTCAAAATACTGGCGGAAGGATCTCCGGCCGGAATAATTGGCCGGCATAAAATCAGCTTTGATGAAGAGGAGATTGTGGAAAGAAACGAAAGGGGTAAAGCCACCATCAGCTGGTCAAACGTAGAAAAATTTGCGGAAAACGGACAAAGCTTTTTCCTGTATTACAGCCCTGAAAATGCCTATATCATTCCTTTTCGGGCCTTTAGAGATCCGGCACACAGGGAAGAATTCATTGACATGGTAGAACGCTATCTACCAGCCAGGAGCCGCTTGAATAAGGAATAAAAGGAATCAGGGAATAACAGGCTCCCCTCTTTTGTAGATGATGATGCTTTTTTATACAGCTGTCTACCGGGAGAGGGAGTCTATCAGCTTCCTGATTCTGTTTCTGTTTTCTGCCAGCAGTGCTGGAGGGCTGGTGTGGTGTTTGGATCTGCCTAGCAGATATTATCACCCTGTTTGATCAGGGTTGTTTGCAACTGTTTGGGCGGCAGAGCCAGAAAATCCGGGAGGTTTGAAAACACCCTGCCGGGAGTACCCTGGGAGCTCGTCAGGCTAATCCCTGGATTACTATGATGTCATAAAAATTTTGGTATGGTACAGCGGCAATGCCTTTTTCCTGACAGATGCTGTAGAGGGGTTCTTTGGCAAAAACCAGATCGGCCTGGCTGGCGGGACAGATATCTGAATAACCATCCCCAATGTAGATGGTCTGGCTGTCCTTTTCTTTTAGCCTTTTCATCAGACTGCTTTTGCAGGTACCGCAGTTTCCGCATTCATCATTTTTATGCGGACAGCGGATCTGAAAACAGTCGGTATAAATAAGTTCATTGCAGTAATAGGGTAGCTGCAGCTGGTGTTCATCCAGTATGGTCTGAATATTGAGATCGTAGCCATCACTGAGAATATAAACCGGGTAGCCGTTTTTTCGGCAATGCTGCAGGAACTGTGGAAAAAACTCGTCGATTGCTATGTTTTTCAAGAAGTCCTTTAACTTTTCTGGGGATACATCAAACAGTGCCAGGGTCTGATTGGCGCAATCTTCTGTGCCAAGTTCTTTCTGTTCCCAGCGCTGATTGATTTCTTGCCATCCGTCACGGGCAAAGGCTTCAACCATGGCTGTGCAGCTGTCCAGGGTGGTAATGGTACCATCAAAATCAATAAAGAAAATCTTTTTCATGGCTTCCTCCACTTTCTGAGTAGATTTTGACAGCTTTCTTTTATATCCGGGCTGCCCAGGATGGCTGATATTATGGCGACACCATCCACGCCTGTTTTTCTTACCTCGGTAATATTTTCGGCTCCGATTCCTCCTATGCCTACCACGGGAATAGAAATACTGGCTTTAATCTGCCTTAATTTATCTGGTCCAATGGGTGTGCCGGCATCGGCCTTGCTTCCAGTAGGGTATACACTCCCAGCCCCAAGGTAATCAGCTCCCTGGCTTTGACCGTAACGAGCTTCTTCGACGCTGGATACGCTGTAACCCAGTATTTTATCGGGCCCTAACAGCCGGCGGGCTATCCCAATAGGTAGATCATCCTGGCCGATATGAAGACCATCCGCATCTACTGCCAGGGCAATATCAAGCCGATCATTAATAATGAGTGGCACCTGATAAGAATGAAGCAAGCGCTTAAGTTCGCTGGCCAGCTGGTAGAATTCACGGCTGGAAATATCTTTTTCACGCAGCTGTACCAATGTAACGCCACCCTGGAGAGCTTCTTCGACTGCGGTTAACAAATCTATGTTTTTCAACATGCTGCGATCGGTCAGCAGGTAGAGACTGTAATCTACAGACATTGAATCTTCCCCCTTTGTATGATGTGCCTGGATTGCAGATTATACATACAATCAAATAACTTTACCTTAAACGAACCGGGCAGAGCAGTCGGGAGTGATTCAGCTGCCATTTCACCGGCTATGTTTATGGCCATGAGGGCTGAAGCTACAGCCGTCAGGTAATCATCACAGGCACCAACGGCGGCTGCCACCAGGGCTCCTGCCATACATCCTGTTCCACTTATCAAGGGCATCATGGGACTGCCATTTTCAACTAGGTATACTTTTTTCCCATCGGTAATAATATCAAGTTCTCCGGTGGCGGCTACAATGGTGTTGTATTTGTTAGCCAGATGCATACAGGCCTCTATACCGTTATCTCCATCATCAACGGAATCAACTCCCCTGACTTTACCCTGGTAACCAGCCAGAGATTTAATTTCGCCCATATTGCCTTTGATGACGGTAATAGATCCGCACTCCATCAGCTCTTCAACGATATGGGTTCTTCTGCTTATGGCACCGCAGGCAACAGGATCCACAACAATAGGCCGGCCATAGCTGCTGGCTGTTCTAGCAGCAGCTAGGGAAGCTTCCTTTTGTTCTTCGGTCATGATTCCCAGGTTGATATACAGTGCAGCAATTAAGCGGGCAAATTCCTCTACTTCACTTTTTACTTCACACATGGCCGGGGCGGCACCAAAGCAGAGCAGAATATTGGCGCAATCATTGATGGTTACATAATTAGTAATCGAATGGACCAGTGGTTCTTTCTCTTTTACCTGTGCAAGACAAGAAGTGATACGATGAAGCATTTTCTATCCTCCTTTGGCGGCAGAGCGGGACAGAAAAAACCGTCCCTACTTTGATTGCTACTGCCGGGCTCGGGTATATAAATCATAGAAATGATGGGTAGGTCCTACACCATGTCCTAGTGGCAGCGAATGTTTTATAGCTCCGTTGATGTATTCTTTGGCCTGATAAACTGCATCGGTTATAGAATATCCTCGGGCCAGATAAGCAGCAATGGCAGAAGAAAAGGTACAGCCTGTGCCGTGGGTGTTGCGGGTATGAATGCGTTTGCCCTTCAAGTGAATGAATTCCTTACCATTATACAGAACATCGATAGCATCGCCAGATAGGTGACCGCCCTTTACCACCACGTGACGGGCTCCCAGTTGATGGATTTTTACTGCTGCCTGCTCCATTTCCTGTATGGTTTCAATTTTATCACCGGTAATGACCTCAGCCTCAAAAAGGTTGGGTGTTACTACTTCAGCCAAGGGAAATAGAACCTCGATCAGTCTGTCCTTGGAATCGGGGTGCAGTAGATGGGATCCGCTTTTTGAAACCATGACCGGATCCAGAACTACGGGATGAGCCTGGTAGCTTTTTAAGCAATCGCCAATGGTATCAATAATATCAATATTGGATACCATGCCAATTTTGACCGCATGAATTTCAATATCATCAAAAAGAGCTTTGAGCTGCTCGCGGACAATCTCGACATCCAGATCTCTGACCATTAAAACACCGGTAGTATTCTGGGCGGTGATAGCAGTGATCACACTCATTCCGTAAGTTTCCAGGGCGCTGAAGGTCTTGAGATCGGCCTGTATTCCAGCTCCTCCACAGGAATCAGATCCAGCAATGGTGACTACATTTTTCATGATCTTACCTCCATGGTTGGGGGAGCGCTAAATAAAAAAAGATGCAAGTAAATGCATCTACATCATTAGATACAATTACTTTCCTACGCGGGCATCATCCCTACAGGTTCAAAGGGTCGGGCCCCAGGGCCCCTCTCAGCTCTTGCTCCCCCAGTAATCTGTAATCAACTATTTTATTCGCATGAATGCCATCATTATATCACAATATCTTTAAACAGCAAAAATTATGAAATAGAATGATCTAACAGTCTGTCAGTTGCCGGGCTATATGTTAAAATTAGCTTAAATAATACACCGAGTCCTGATGAATAATACCTACCTTTTTATACAGGAGAGTCCCGATGGATAAAAAAGATTTCTATCAAGATTGGCAGGCGTCTGAGCCTGAAGATTGGGAATGGACCCTGGCTGAAGAAGAGCCAGTGCCAGATAAGGGTATGGGCTGTTGGGGGAAAATCCTAATTATCGTGCTGATATTAGGATTTGTGGCCCTGTCCTTTCCGGAGTGGCGTCTGCTTTTTTCTGATCAGCTGGAACTTTTATCCGATACCCAGCATTTAAATGAAGATGAAATCGTACAAAAAGCCAGACCGGCGGTAGTAAGTATAGAAAGCAAAATCTGGGAGGGACCGCTGATTAATACCCGTCAGGGTACGGGGTTTAATATATCGCCGCAAGGGAAAATTGTCACCAATAAACATGTACTGGAAGAAGCCGAACAAATAAAAGTAAGCTTTGAAGATGGGCGGGTTTTTTATCCGAAAGAATTCGTCATTTTTGAGAATGTCGATATGGCTTATATAAAGTTAAACAGCAGTGATCTGCCTTTCATTGAAGTAGATGAAGAAAGAAAGCCCAAAAAAGGGGATATGGTAACCATTATTGGGAACCCGCTGGGTCTCAGGCAGGTCTCCCAGAGAGGCCATGTGGGCGGTTATCACTGGACCAGCGGCAACAAAGTACCGGTTTTTGATATCGACGTACCCGCTAATCCTGGCAACAGTGGCAGTCCAGTGTTGAATAGTCAGGCTCAGGCGGTGGGAATTGTTTTTGCCAGTGGTAAAGTTGAAATTAAGGGACAAATGGAAGACCGTGCCCTGGCTATACCCCTGCGGGAGGTGCTGAATCAAGCTGAATAAGATCTACTGTATCGGCTCCACGCTATCTCCTCTTTTTATCCAACCGGATTCCAGTACCCGGGCAAATACACCTTCAACAGGCATAATACAGGATCCGGCCTGTTTTTTAATAGTACAGCTCTGGTTATGGCATTCTTTACCGATCTGAGTAATTTCCAGCAGAGAATCCCCCACTTTTAAGCGGGTTCCAGGCGGAAGTTTTATCAAATCCAGCTCTCCGACGGTAATGTTTTCCGCAAAACCGCCATACTCTACGTTTATTCCCTGAGCACGCATCTTTTCAAAACTCGATAGTGACAGTAAACTGATCTGGCGGTGCCAGTCACCTTGATGAGCATCAATACCAATGCCCAGATCGGCTTTGAGATAGGCTTCATCTATATTGTGTTTTTTCTGTCCTCTTTTTTCCGCTATATTAACCGCTAATACTTTCCCTACCATATAATCTCCCCCCTGAATATCTAATAGACAAAGCTCTTTTCAAATTAAATTTTAACATTCGGGCTATCTTTTTGCTGCAGGAAAAATGATCATCTGCTATAATACAAATACATCGCTTTAAAGCAAAAAAGTATTGGCTAGGGGTATGGCGCAATTCGATCTAAAACAAGCATTATCTACTGCAAAGACAGGATGACAAGCAGTTGTCACCTGCATTTGCTATATATATTTATAGAAGGAAAAGTAGATAGCTGATGGTTTTACAGGTTAGATGACAAATTATAGGGGGGATTCTGGAGATACAGGTAAAACAGCTATGTAATGAAACTTCTTATATGGAGTACTGTTTAAGGAGGTGTACTATTGCGAGTTGCATCTATGGTTTTAGGTATTATTGGCGCGGTAACTGGTTTGGGCGGTGCAATTTTCGTACTGTTCGTTGGTGGAGTAGATGCTGCTTTTTCTGCTTCTGGCACAAGCACTGTAGTGGGATTGGGAGTTGCTGCTGTTTTGTTCAGCATCCTGGGACTGGCAGGCAGCATTTTTACCTTAAAGAAACCTAAAACAGCTGGGATATTAATGCTGCTTGCTGCGCTGGGCGGTCTTATTTCAATTTCGTGGTATTATGTGATAGCTTTTCCATTGCTATTGCTGGCAGGTATTCTGTCTCTAGTAAGTCAGAGGAAAGAAAACACGACATCAGGTGAGGGGGAAGTATAAGTGATTCGTTACAAGAAAGCATTTTATGTTTTATTAATCGGATTGTTGATGATGTCTCTGATTGGCTGTGGTGATCCTTCAGGTGTAGATACCGGGGCTGAGCCTGGTTCAGCTAAATCTGAAGCTCAGTCATCAGCAACTGGGGAGGCCAAGAAAGTAGCTATTAATGAGGAATTTATAATAAATGGATTGAAAATAACTATTGGCGAAGTACAGGTGGAAAAAGATTGCATTCTGATTGGTATGACCATCAAAAACGAGAGCAGTAATAAATTAAGTTTTTTCCCCGATCAAGGTTGTGTGGTAGTGGGAGATATACAATTAGAAGGGAATTTATTTAGAACCGAAGGAGATATTTCCGGAGATTTTCATCCCGGGGTTGAAAAATCAGGAGTAGCAGTTTTCACTGTTCCTGAAGGTAAAACATTGAATCCCAAAGAAATTACAGAGATTGTACTGCACGCGGGTGATGTTTTTAATAAAGCAACTTTTGCGGTGGAGCCTTTTGATGCTAATCTGGCTTTAAAATAAAATTATCTGTACCAATAGGCATATAAAGCTCTGGACTTAATCTAGTATAGCTTTTTTAGATAGATCGCGGTATAAAAGCTGGATCGTTCGGGTTGTAAACAGGAGTTTTGCCGCCCCTTCCTTTGCAAACTACCGGGGATCTATTTAGGAAATTTAGAAAAATAGGCTATAATAAAAATAAGATGACCTGGCTGCAAACAGCCAGGCTTTCTTTTCCGGAGAGGAACATAAGATAAAGGGAGAAGGAAAATGACACGTAGAAAAAAGGAAAAGGTTATCATTGTAGGTTTGCGGTTAAGGCAAAATAGGCATAATTTTGATTCTTCCTTTGCGGAATTATCAGGTCTGGTGGAGGCGGCAGGAGGAGAAGTCATTGCCGAACTGGTGCAGACGAGAAATCAACCGACTGGTGCAAGCTATATCGGCAAGGGAAAGGTACAGGAGCTGCAGCACTTAATTGAGGAACTAGAACCGGACCTGGTGGTATTTGATAGTGAGCTATCACCAGTCCAGCAGCGCAACTTAGAAGAAACACTGAAAATAAGGGTGGTTGATCGCACCAGGCTGATCTTGGATATATTCAGTATGAGAGCCAGATCAAAGGAAGGCAGATTACAGGTTGAATTAGCTAATCTGCAATACAACTTACCCCGCCTCACCGGTGCAGGAAAAGAAATGAGCCGACTGGGCGGAGGGATTGGCAGCAGGGGTTTAGGGGAACAAAAGCTGGAATTGGATAAAAGGAACATACGTAAACGGATCAAGGAGCTGCAGAAACAGCTGGCAGCAGTGGAAGCGAATCGTCAAAATCAGAAAAAGCAGCGCCAGCGTGCGGGACTGCCGATTATCTCTTTGGTGGGATATACTAATGCCGGCAAGTCGTCGCTTTTTAATCGTTTATGTACAAGCGCTCATCGCAGTGGCCAGCCTCAGGTTACAGTAAATGCACGTGTATTCCAAACCCTTGATACCACTATTCGCAAAATAACCTTACCTTCAGGTCAGGAAATCCTGCTAAGTGATTCAGTGGGTTTTATCCAGAATTTACCTCATCATTTGGTAGCCGCTTTCCGTTCTACTCTGGACGAAATTATTGAGGCTGATTTCCTGCTTCATGTAGTGGATGCGGCGGATCCAAATTATATGGAGAAAATGAAGGTTATAGAAGAGGTGCTGGACGATTTGGGGGCTGATCAAGCTAAAGTGATCACTGTATTTAATAAAGCAGATAAAATAGATGAATTTTTTGCCCCGGGTTGTTTGGTCTCGGCCCGGACTGGAGAAGGGATTGATGAGTTAATGCAACACATTGAACAATGTATTAACCAGCCGCTATTTGAATTTGGTTGATTTCTAAATCTATGGAAAGAAAATATGCTGGCTGGTGCGGTCTTATGTACTAAAAATATAGAGCTTTTTTCTTATTGAGAACCGATGGCCGGTTCTCTTTTTGTATATAAAGGCTGGAGCCTGGCTTTAAAAGCAAACAGCTATTATGAGGCGCAGGGGGGTTACAATGTCTGCCATTTATTTCGCTTTTCTCATATAAACTTGCTGACCGGTGGTATAAAATTACTGCCCTGCCGGCAATTTTACCGGCGCGATTTATTAACTGGTGCTAAAGATCTGGGTGTTCTGTCCGGGATTGTCCAAACTTTGGGCAGGACAAAATGGGGATATGTGGAAAACAATTAGTATATAATGATAAAGACAATCGTCGGGGAGATAGGTCTTGAACTCGAGGAGGAAGATAGAGATGGCCAGTAAAATTCAAACAGAGCAGGAGAAAGAGCTGACAGCGGCCATTAAAAATTATCTTATTAAACAACCAGATTGTTCGGAGGAGGAGATACTACAGCACTTACATATAAGCAGGGAGCTTTTGTACAGCTGTCTTAACAATCTGCAGGGAGATTCTCAGGTATGTGAGCATAACAGCTTTCTTGTTTGGAAAGAGGATGGTCGACGGCTGACGATTGATGATGTCAGGCAAGGCTTATCCGGGTATAAAAACAGAAAAAAAAGCCCTCATAACAAAGAACGCCTGCTTTATCTTTATACCACGCTGCATCAGGCGATACCTGATGGTGGGCTAAGTTTTGAGCGGATTCAGTCCATGTACCGGAGTTTAATAGATGATTATGGTGGGGAGCAGCCGAAAAATAATACCCTGAAACGTATGATCTACCGTGATCTAAATGATCTTGAACAAATGGGTATCGGCATTGAGCGTCCTAGTACTGGTAGTGAACGTTATTGCCTGAAAGAGTATTATTTGCCCAAATTACCGCCGGAAGAAGCCTCGACATTATATACCAGTATGCTTCTGTACCGGGGAACCCTGCTGGATCATCCGATTGAAGCCACCCGGCAGGAATTAGAACGGGCTTTTTTTAGAAATATTCCTGAGCGTTCCCGGCGGCTTCAGGAGCGCGTGTATGTGGTGGGGAACACGCTGGCAGATCCCCGGCAGTTTGAAGATTATCTGGGGCTTATTATTCGGGCCCTTACAGAAGAATTTCGTATCAAGATTGATTATAGAAACAATCAGGGGGAAGAATCGAGACGCTTATTGGAGCCAGTTGGGCTGGTGTACAAGCGTTCTGTATGGTATTTGATCGGAAGACAGCCGGAGAATTCTGCTTTTAGAACCTTTCGGGTAGATCAGATCCGTGGTATTACTCCCCGGGAGAGGGACATTTTTGAATACCCTCAGGATTTTGATTTAAGAGAACATATCGGATCAAGTTGGGGGGTTTTTTGCAATGACCCGGTCCAGCGGGTGCGACTTCATTTTTCCCCTCGTGTAGCCATGCGGGTGAAAAACCTTCGCTATCATCACAGCCAGCGCCTAGTGGCGGAACTGGAGGATGGCTCGGTGGTGATGGAATTTGAGGTGTGTGGATTAATTGAGATGCATAGCTGGATTTTACAGTGGGGGAACCAGGTAGAGGTGCTGGAACCCATGGAATTACGGGAACAAATACAAAAGGCAGCCCGGGATATCCTGGCTGTATACAAATAAATAGAGCTTAAAAATGCCCGATTGAGCGTAATTATTACAGCGACAATACGCTGTCACCGACGGATAATATCATTAAATTAATTAGAAGGGTTTAGAAGGCATTTTAATATTCGGAGGTGACCGCCAGGTGCTCATAGGCAGGGCGTTTTTGTTGTTTAGCGGTGTACTATTACTGCTGGGAGTTCTACGCACACATATCTTGCCGGAAAATCAGTCTTTCAGGCTTATGATGATAATAGGGTGCATTTTCTTCATAATGGGGGTAGGCCTGGAATTTCCTTTCTATCCGCTGATGTTCCCATTTGCTGTCTATGGTATTTGTCTGCAGGCGGTGGGGCTTTTGCTTTTTGGAGCCGGTGTGTTTATGAGTATCAGGCGCTTGTATAATCAGGCCCGCATGGATTCACTTACTGGTGTTTATAATCGGAGCTGGGGGCAAAGGAGGTTGACCAGCTATGTCAAACAGGCGGAACGTTATAATGAAGTCCTATCCATTATCTTTATAGATATTGATGATTTAAAACGAGTCAATGATACTTTTGGTCATCAGGCCGGTGATCAGGTAATTCGCGTTATAATTGATATAGTACAACAAAACACCCGCAAAAACGATATGCTCATACGGTACGGAGGCGATGAGTTTATCCTGGTTTTGCCCGGGATTTATCGGCAGGGGGCTGATTTATTAAATGCCCGTTTGCAGGAAATAATAGCCCGCACCCAGATCATACCGGGACAGAGGATAAGTTTTAGCTCCGGGGTCGCCACTTATCCAGAAGACGGAAGAAGTGCGGAAGCATTAATAAAACAGGCTGACCAGCGTATGTATCAAGAAAAACTTATGATAGATAAATGCAACCACAGGTAGGAAATAAGGCCATAGCATGCCAGCTATGAGCATAGAATATAAAAACAGTTTTGCTTTTACTTGATTGAATCACAGTTGTTGTAGAGGAGTGTGAGGAAGAGATGTGGGCCTGGGGGGAATTGTTGCAGATACTGGAGGAAAAAGGAGATACAGCGGTTTATGAGCAATATATACAGGCGGTAAATGAGGAGGATTTTCTTATACGCAGCCGGGTTCATGGTATGGCTCATACGCGCAGGGTATTATTGCATACCCTGAGTTTGGTACATTTATTGGCATTGAATGAAGCAGATAAAAAGCTCTTATGTCTGGCCAGCGTTTATCATGATATTGGGCGGGTAAATGACGGGCCCGATCCGGAGCACGGGGAACGCAGCTGGCAACAAGCCGTTCATAAACCATTGGTGAAGGAACTAAGCGATGAAGAGCAGGCCATCCTGGCTTTTATTATTGCAAACCACTGTCTGGATGACAGGGTGGGGCTGGCCAATGTCAGCCAGTATTGTATCCAGGATCAGGAACGAGCCTGCAGGCTTTTGCAGATATTTAAAGATGCAGATGGCCTGGATCGGGTGCGGATTTATGATCTTAATCCAGCTTGGTTGAGAAACGAAGAAGCGCGGCAGCTAAGCTCGGTGGCCTGGACCTTATTTAAAGAAGACGGCGGGGCTGATTTTCTTCGCACTTAGACGAACGCCTGGATTTACTTTTCTTCCCTCAGTTCGGAAAGGGGGGTGTCATGCATAAAATAGGTTTCTTTTTGTCCGGATTGCTGGTTTTAATGGGGGTTGGGGTTTTGCTTTTTACTAGTGTTTTTAATGCCATCATACCTGAAATTGGTCCGCTTGCTTTTCAGGTAGCAGCAGCAAATTCATCCGTAGATTATCAGGTCGATTTTTTGTTCGTAAATCTGATTGCGCTGGCAGTCATTGTCATTGGAACCTTATTAGCCTATCGATTTTATAAGAATGATCTATTATAAACAGCATAGAAAAGTGGGGATCTCATACCCCGGTGCAAGCTGCTCACTTACCCCATTATGAAATAAGCCGTATATAGGGGCGTAAAGTTCGGGGCATGTAAAGGATGGCTTTAAACTGAATTATTTTAAAGCCAGGGAAGGTATTTTGCTGGTACCGTTTCCAGTTTTAATCATCTTCTTCTACCTGGTAGTTTTTCAAAATAGAACTTACCTGCATGTCAGGTGTTTTAAATTCTCTTTTCACTAGGCCAACATTGTTGCAGTAGTATTCATAGCTGGTAGAGCCTGCTTCTTTGATGACGATTTTAAGACAGTTTTTAAACGTACCGGCCGGGGTTTCTACTGTTTCGCTTACCGATTGGATTTCACGCTGTCCCTTTTTGGTAGTCCATTTTGTTCCCTTGCGAAGCGGAGTTTGGAGTATAATGGTTTGGTCGTTGTCAGCCTTCTGGAGGAGGTTCTCCTGATCGTATTTTTCTCCAGTAAAGTATACTCTGGTTACTGCTTTATCGGTAATGGTATAAACAGCCGCGACGCTGGTGGCCGGGTTAATCTCCTGTATCTGGATCCGATGGTCATTTTCTGTGTAGAGAACTTCACTTTTAAAAGAGGCATATTCATTGCCGGTTCCTTCATATTCCCAGTGATTGCCCTTTTCGGCTGGGAAGTAGTCTTCAGGTTCTGCTTGATCAGGAATGCAGCCTGTCAGCAGCAATCCAGATACCAGGAGGAATAAGAGGCAGACTTTTTTCTTCATGTGTACCATCTCCCTGTAGAAAGTAGTCTTATTATGCGTTATAAAGGAAAGAATAATGATTGTAATCAAATCTGGGGATGGCTAGCAGGATGATCTGTTTTCTTTAATAAAGATAAGAACGGCACTATTTCATAGTACCGTTTGTAGATATACCTCCTTCCTGCCTGGGAAGTAATGTGCAAGCTCTGGAACTGCCGTATACCGAACGGTATGTATGGT
>DUSB01000009.1 GCA_012840625.1 Syntrophomonadaceae bacterium | reverse complement strand
TTTACCCAGTGGATGTTTTTAAAATTTTATGAGCATGGCCTGACGTATAAAAAGGAAGCCGCCGTTAATTGGTGCCCTTCCTGCCACACCGTGCTGGCCAATGAACAAGTAGTAGATGGCCACTGTGAACGCTGTGAAACAATGGTGGAAAAGAAAAAACTCAGCCAGTGGTTCTTTAAAATTACTGACTACGCCCAGCGCCTGCTGGATGATCTGGAAAACATGCCCGGTTGGCCCGATAAGGTCAAAATTATGCAGCAAAATTGGATCGGCCGCAGTGAAGGCTGTCAGTTTGAGCTTAAAATTGAGGGGCATGATGAGGTATTAACCGTTTTCACCACCCGCCCAGATACTATTTTTGGCGTAACTTATATGGTGCTGGCTCCGGAACATCCGCTGGTAGAAACCATATCCCAGGGCACCGCTCAGGAAAAAGCGGTTCAAGATTTTGTCCACCGCATGGCGTTTGTGAGTGATGTATCCAGAACCTCAACGGAAACAAAAAAAGAAGGGGTCTTTACCGGAGCCTATGCCATTAACCCTATGAACGATGAACGTATTCCAATTTGGATTGCCGATTATGTCCTGATGGATTATGGGACGGGAGCTATTATGGCTGTACCGGCACATGATCAGCGTGACTTTGAATTCGCACGCCAGTACCAGCTTCCTATCCGTGTGGTTATTAAAGGCGAGGACACCCCTGAAGATGGTGAGCTGCTAACTGAAGCCTATGAAGGTGATGGCGTGATGATCAACTCTGGTCGTTATAATGGCCTATCAGTGGAAGAAGGGAAACAGCAGATTTCAGCCGCTATCAAGCAAATGGGAATTGGTGAAAACACCGTCAATTACCGTTTACGTGATTGGCTTATTTCCCGTCAGCGTTATTGGGGTGCTCCGATTCCTATTATCTACTGTGATGATTGTGGAATCGTTCCTGTCCCCTATGACAAGCTGCCTGTTCATCTGCCGGAAGATATTGAGTTTAAACCGTCACGAGAATCACCGCTGAACTATGTAAAAGAATTTTATGAAACCAGCTGCCCCCAGTGTGGAAAGCCAGCCCATCGGGAAACAGACACCATGGATACCTTTGTATGCTCTTCATGGTATTTTGCCCGCTACTGCAGTCCACACAGCAGCGATCTCCCCTTTACCAGAGAAGCTGTTGATTACTGGATGCCAGTAGATCAATACATCGGCGGGGTAGAACATGCGATTCTTCACCTGATGTATTCGCGCTTTTTTGTGAAATTTTTAAAAGACATCAATATGCTATCCTGTGATGAACCCTTTACCAACCTGCTGACCCAGGGAATGGTGCTAAAAGACGGAGCCAAAATGTCCAAATCAAAAGGAAATACTGTAAGTCCAGAAGAGATTATTGAAAGGTACGGAGCCGATACAGCTCGTTTATTTATTCTTTTTGCCGCCCCACCAGAAAGAGATCTGGAATGGAATGAGCAGGGAGTGGAAGGCTGTTTCCGCTTTCTCAACCGCATCTGGAAAATGGTAAGTACCTGTGCGGATCTGATAGTCGATGTAGAATTGCCAGCCGATCCAGGCGCCTATAAGGAATTAGATCCAGCCGCTAAAAAACTGCGTTTCAAAACTCATGCTACCATCAAAAAGGTCAGCGAAGATCTAGAAGGGCGTTTTAGCTTTAACACTGCCATTAGTTTCATTATGGAACTCAGCAATACCATTAATGCTTATCTGAACGAAAAAGAACTGGATCTGCCGGTTCTCAAAGAAGCAGTGGAAACTATGATTACGCTTTTGAATCCTTTTGCCCCTCATATCAGTGAGGAATTATGGGCTATGATCGGGCATAGTGACATTCTGTATCACCAGCCTTGGCCGCAGTGGGATGAAAACGCTCTGGTGCAGGACGAAATCGAAATGGCAGTACAAATAAGCGGCAAGGTGCGCGACCACATGACCATACCGGTCAATACCCCCAAAGAAGAAGTGGAAGCATTGGCTCTGGCTTTACCCCGCATACAAGAGTTGACAAAAGATAAAAAAATAGTGAAAATAATAGTGGTTCCCGACAAGTTAGTAAATATTGTTGCAAAATAAGAGGTAATACCAGCATGAATTGGTATTTTTTCTATACCCCATGGGGTTGGGCTGCCCTCCACGCTGATGAAAGAACAGTTGCTCATTCAGCTCTGCCCACCCCTTCCCCCCTGAAACTATTAACTTTGGTTACACAAACCGGAGCAAAGATCCGGTTTGTGTCCATTGATGACCATTTTCATCCCCTGGTTAACAGCTTCCGTGCTTATTTTCAGGGTGAGATTATCCATGATTGGCATGTAAACTTGTCCCTGCAGGGACTGCCACCCTTTAGCCAGCAGGTCCTGCAATATGTCTACTCCATTCCTTATGGTGAAACCAGCACTTATGGCGAAGTAGCAGCTGCAGTTGGAAGCCCCCGTGCAGCCAGGGCGGTAGGACAGGTACTGAGCCGCAACCCCATCCCCATTATTATTCCCTGCCACCGAATACTGGCCAAAAATGGCTTGGGTGGGTTTACTGCACCACAAGGCATAGAGATGAAAAAAAGGCTGCTCCAGATGGAACAGAACAGACTTCATAAAACCTCGCTTTCAATCGTTTGAATCCAAACGATTTCCTTCAAAAAGCCCCTTCCTCTTTTGGAGAAGAGACTTTTTGTGGTTTATTTTATGAGTGAATGACTATATAGATTATCCGGGCACATTCTGCTTGTTGTGCATTACCAACCGGTTTGTGGTGGTTCACTTTTAAATGAGCAAAAATGGCTTACTTTTTAGTTGACAATCGCAATATGGAACTTGCATAGATAGCAAATGGTGAATGCAAACACAGAAAATTATAGGCTGGAGGGTTACTGAGTTGAAAATTCTCGGTGTTGTAGGAAGTCCTAGAAAAAAAGGAAATACTTCGATATTAATGCAAGAGGCTTTAAAACCTTTTAAAATGAATAACATTGAAACCAAACTAGTATTCTTAGATGACTATAATATTAGTGACTGCAGGGGATGCGAAGGCTGTAAAAAAACATATAAATGTGTAATAGACGATGATATGCAAAAATTATATCCCGATATTTTAGATTCGGATGCAATTATCTTAGCTTCGCCTACCTATTTTTATAATATATCTGCAGATATGAAGGCTTTTATAGATAGATGTTACTGTTTCGAAGTATTCGACCAGGAAGATCGTTCAGTTTGGATGGGGTTAAACGAGGCTCTTGGAGTGAAATATGCTGCTGTAATTGCAGTTAGTGAACAAGAAAATGAAGAAGATATGGGATTTACCGCTGCAGCGATGCAAAAATTTTTAGAAGCTTTGGCTTATAGAGTAGTCAGCATCGTTAAGGCTCCACATCTTTTTAAAGCAGGAGAAGCCTTGAACAATAAAAAAGCCCTGGAAGATGCAAAGCAAGCTGGAGAAAAACTTTTAAAATTCTTGCAACTAAAAGAAAAGATAAAGATGCAATTAAGTGATAATCATCTATAAATATCCTCAAAAATCAGAGGTGCATAAAAAAGCAGCACCTCTGATTTTTTGATAAATTTGTGCTGTGGCCGTAAGATATCTATTTTTTACAGAACCGCTTGGTTTTCATCCCCTCATCTTCTATCAGATAATGATTTAATTATTTATAAGTATAGGAAAAACCTGCCCTGCAGCCAAGTCAATTAACCAGGCTTTTACATTCTCATCACTGATTATTTCGTTGTTTTTATTCAGACTATAAAAGGATTTCTGCCAGATTGATCAGATGACTAATAGTTTTTCCATCAAGCCTTCTTCATAAAAGATAGCACGCCTTTTACACAAATTTAACCAGTAACTTTTTTTACCCTGTTTGATAT
>DUSB01000131.1 GCA_012840625.1 Syntrophomonadaceae bacterium | reverse complement strand
GCATGAAACTTAAGGATATGAATTATAAGCGGGTAGCTACGAAATTTCCAGTGGTTGCTGAGCGTTATTTTCGTGAACAGGGTTTGCAGGTGGAGATTATCACCCTGCATGGCAATATAGAATTAGCTCCCTTGATGGGATTGTCTGATATGATTGTGGATATTGTTTCTACCGGACGTACCCTGCGTGAAAACAATCTGGTTGAGCTTATCAGTATTATGGACTCTACCACCCGACTCATCTGTAACCGGGTGAGTTATCGAACCAAACATACGTATATTCAACCTTTGATTGAACGGATGCAAAATCTAGTGAAGGGGGCTAATCAGCATGAAAATCAAAAGACTTGATGCTTCCAGAGATGACCTGCAGCAGTTTCTTTTGGTGCATGATACAGATCAAAGGCAGTATGAGGAGAAGGTTTTAGAAATTGCTCAGGCGGTTAAAACCAGAGGAGATGAAGCCATTTTTGAACTGACAGAACGTTTTGACAGGGCGAAGATCAATGTTGATAATTTTCGAGTCACAGACCACGAAATTGAAGAAGCCTATGAAACAGTTGAAGATGACTTCGTTTTTTCCATTCGCAAAGCCATCGATAACATTGCTTATTTCCATGGTAAACAGTTAAAAAACTCCTGGATGGAGCCGGATGAAGCTGGCAATGTATTAGGACAGCTTTATCGACCCCTGAACCGGGCTGGAATCTATGTACCTGGAGGCACAGCGGCTTATCCTTCTTCAGTCTTAATGAATGCCATACCGGCACAGGTAGCGGGTGTGAACCAGATTGCTATGGTCAGCCCTCCCGATCAGGACGGCAAAATGAATCCCTATACACTGGTAGCAGCTGCCGAGCTGGATTTGGATGAAATCTATAAGATGGGTGGGGCTCAGGCCATCTTTGCCCTGGCCTGGGGGACGGAACTGATACCCAGGGTAGAGCTGATTACGGGTCCCGGTAATATCTATGTAACGCTGGCCAAGAAAATGGTTTATGGTGATGTAAACATTGATATGCTGGCTGGTCCCAGCGAGATTCTCATTATTGCTGACCACCAGGCAAACCCCACTTATGTAGCTGCCGATTTAATGTCTCAGGCTGAACATGATGTATTGGCCCGCTGCTTTTTGGTTACAGATAGTGAAGCATTAATGGATGAAGTGGAAGCGGAAATAGGTAGACAGATTATTCATTTATCCCGCCGTTCTATTATAGAACAATCCTTACAGAATTATGGGGCCTTTATTCTTACCGACACCATTTATGAAGCATGCCAGGTTAGCAATATGGTAGCTCCGGAGCACCTGGAGTTAATGCTGGAAAATCCTTTTGAACACCTGAGTCGGATCTGCAATGCAGGTGCCATTTTCCTGGGACAAAATACTCCAGAGCCAGTAGGTGATTATCTGGCTGGTCCCAATCATATTCTTCCCACGGGGGGAACTGCGCGTTTTTATTCGCCAGTTACCGTTGATACTTTCATGAAGACCTCCAGTATTATTTACTACTCGCAGGAAGGGGTACAAAATGATGCCGATGATATCATCCGTCTGGCTGATATCGAAGGATTAACGGCTCATGCCAACTGCCTGCGGGTCAGAAAGGAAGGGTAATCTATGAGCAAACAGAGGCAGGCAGAAATCCAGAGAACAACGCGAGAGACGGAAGTATTACTGCGCCTGGAATTGGATGGCAGTGGGAAAAACCAGATTGACAGCGGGGTCCCCTTCCTGGATCATATGCTAACCCTTTTTAGTGTCCATAGTCTGTGTGATTTAACCGTAGCAGCCCGCGGGGATTTCGAAGTCGATGATCATCATACGGTAGAAGATATTGGAGTTTGCCTGGGCAAGGCTATTGCTGAGGCTTTGAGCGATAAGGGAGGTATTCAGCGCTATGGGGAAGCAACTGTTCCCATGGATGAATCCCTGGCTCGCGTGGTTATTGATGTTTCCGGACGACCTTATTTATCATATCAGGTTACCATACCTGCTGAACGTCTGGGCAGTTTTTCGACTGAAAATGTTCAGGAGTTTTTCCGGGCGCTGGTCAATCATGCTGGTATTACCATGCATATTGATCTTATTCGGGGAAATAATTCCCATCACATAGTAGAAGCTATTTTTAAAGCCTTTGGGAAAGCCTTTGCCAGGGCAGTGAGCAAGGAAAATACCTTTGGAGGAGTCTGGTCTTCTAAAGGGATCTTATAAAGAGTTTGCGCATAAAATTATGCTATGGCCAGAGTTTGGAGAGATGTTATTATGATGCTATATCCTGCCATTGACTTACGTGAAGGGCATTGTGTGCGGTTGATACAGGGACGCAAAGAAAAGCAGACCACCTATTCGGATCGCCCGGAACTGGTTGCTGCTGAGTTTGAGAGACAGGGCGCTGAGTACCTGCATATAGTAGATCTGGATGGGGCTTTTGCAGGTTCCCCGCAGAACATAGAGGCCATTGCTGCCATTGCTAAAACCGTGCGCATACCCTTTCAAGTAGGGGGAGGCTTGAGGAGTACAGCGGATGTTCAAAAACTATTAGATCTGGGAGCCGAGCGTGTCATTATAGGCACTCGAGCGGTGCAAAATCCTGATTTTGTTGTCGATCTGCTGCAGCAATTTGGCCCGGAACGCATCGTGTTGGGGTTGGATGCCCGTGATGGGATGGTGGCGGTAGAGGGCTGGCTGGAAAAGTCAAGCCTTACAGCGCTGGATTTTGGCTGTCAGATGAAAGAACTGGGGATACGCATAGCCATTTATACCGACGTATCCCGGGACGGACTTTTACAGGGGCCAAATTTTACAGGCACGCAGCGTCTGGCCCAGCAAACGGGATTACAGATCATTGCTTCAGGAGGGGTATCCAGCCTGGATGATATTCATAGATTATCGGCGCTGGAATCAGATGGTGTGGTTGGAGCCATTATTGGCAAAGCTTTATACGAAGGACGTATTGAACTGAGTCAGGCTATCGCTGCAGCCTCAGGAAGGGGAAAAAATTCTTGCTAGCAAAACGTATTATTCCTTGTCTGGATGTTCATGGGGGACGAGTGGTTAAGGGAGTAAAATTTAACCAGCTGAAGGATGCAGGAGATCCAGTAGAACTAGCAGCCCATTATGTACGTGAGGGGGCTGATGAGCTGGTTTTTCTTGATATTTCCGCTACAACGGAAGGCCGTCGTACCATGATTGATTTAGTCAGCAGGACGGCGCAAGAAGTCTCTATACCGTTTGCTGTCGGTGGGGGCATCCGTAATCTTGATGATATTCGTGATCTCATACAGGCCGGAGCGGATAAGGTTTCCATCAGCTCAGCGGCCATAAGGGAACCTTCCTTGATCAAGGAAGGGGCTTTGCGTTTTGGCAGTCAACGTATGGTGGTGGCCATTGACGCCCGCCAAAAAGGGAAAGAACAGTGGGAAGTGTATATTCAGGGTGGAAAGACTGCTACCGGTATAGATGTAGTTGAATGGGCACGTAAGGTTTGCGATCTGGGTGCAGGTGAGATCCTCTTGACCAGTATGGACAAAGATGGAACCAAAGATGGTTATGATCTGGCTCTAACCGCAGCGGTAGCGGATGCAGTTCCGGTGCCGATTATAGCCTCGGGGGGTGCAGGGACGCTGCAAGATCTCGTGGATGCATGTAAAATAGGTAAAGCCGATGCGGTTCTCTGTGCTTCCATCTTCCATTACCGCGAGTTTACTATACGTCAGGCCAAAGAGTATATGCAGAACAAAGGAGTGGAGGTACGGTTATGATGCTTGATATTCAATATGATGAACAGGGGTTGATTCCGGCCATCATCCAGGAGGATGGTAGTGGACAGGTCTTGATGATGGCCTATATGAATAAGGAAGCACTTAATAAAACGATAGATACAGGATATACGTGGTTTTACTCCAGAAGTAGACAAACCCTCTGGATGAAGGGAGAGAGTTCGGGGCATGTACAGGAAGTAAAGAGTATTCGCTATGACTGTGATGCCGATTGCTTGTTGGTACTGGTTGAACAGACCGGTGCAGCTTGTCATACCGGACATCATTCCTGTTTTTACCGCACCCTGGAGGGACAGGAATTAGAAGCACCACAGTTTGATCCCCACAAGATCTATGCGGGCAAAGCAGGACCAGGTATTTTATTTGAACTCTATGATGTATTGCTTCAGCGCCAGCAGGAGCGGCCAGAAGGTTCTTATACCAGCTATCTTTTTAATGAAGGTCTGGATAAGATTCTGAAAAAAGTTGGCGAGGAATCCGCTGAAGTTATTATTGCTGCCAAAAATAGGAGCAAAGAGGAAGTAAGCTATGAGGTAGCAGACCTTATCTATCATCTCCTGGTCATGCTGGTAGAACAGGGTGTTGTGTTATCTGATATTTTTGCGGAATTACAAAGCAGACGTTCATAAAGCACACATACTTGTCAAGCAGGGGCGGTAGGGTTGTTCTTATCGACTGTATTTGACGCAAAATTCAGATAAATACCTGCAAAGTTCTTGACATACCCCCTGGGATAGGCGAGTATTAAGATGTGATAGGGTATAATCTGCCAAGTTTACATGAAATTCCTATGGTATTATTAACTAAAGGCAGGGGGTATGATTATGTACCATGTAGAGCTTGCTTTTAAAGGATTTGTTACCGAGGGCGAATTTTTAACCAAGCTGCCGATCCGTATGATAAAAAGTCCTCATATTTTTATTGAAGAATTCAGGGTTTTTTCAGAAAGAGCGTCAGGAGATCAGAACGGGAATTCGTTTCAGTATTATTTTGAAGCCGCCGCGTTGATACGCATTGATCGAGATGATGTGATCGAAGCTTTTTTAGAAGAGGTCGGACTGACTTTAACGCACTTAGTAGCAAAACACCAGGTGAAAATCATAACCAGTGATATTAGCTTTGAGCATGACGGTATTGAGGCGCAATCATTAGATCATTTACAACGGGTACAGCAGACTGTTGATAACAGTGAATGACGATGTATTGAGGCAAGACTCCTGGTATAAATTCCCTGCCAGGAGTCTTTTTTTGTTTGATGTATTTTCTGAGCCAGCATGCTTTGTGGTATGATTATTTTGAGTGCATCAAGCAGTAAGTGAGGTATTAAATCATGATTGAGTTATTAGAAGACCTTAATGCTCAGCAAAAAGAAGCTGTGCTGCATTTTGATGGTCCATGTATGGTTCTGGCTGGTGCAGGTTCCGGTAAGACAAGGGTCTTAGCCCACCGCATGGCTTATTTAATAAGTCGCGGCGTAGAAACTAATTCTATTCTGGCCATTACTTTTACGAATAAGGCGGCTAAAGAAATGCGTCATCGTGTGGAAGAACTGGTACCTGATTTTGATGGGTATTGGATACACACCTTCCATGCAGCCTGTTATCGTATATTGCGCATGGATATTCATCATCTGGGTTATGAGCGTAATTTTAACATTGTTGATGAAGCCGATTGTAAGATGCTCATGAAAGAAATTTTAAAAGAAGAAGATGACTATGAAACCAAGCCGGAAGAGATTCTTCATGCTATTAAGGGAGCCAAAAATAGTCTGCAGGATGTACAGAAGTACTTTGAGAGCATCAAACTTTCGCCGGCGGTGCAGGAAAAATACTATAGAATGTATCGTATTTATAATGCCCGCTTAAAGGAATTTAATGCGTTAGATTTTGAAGATTTAATTGTATTATGTATCAAGCTTTTTAAAGACTATCCAGAAGTGCTGGAAAAATATCAGAACTGGTTTCAGTATATTATGATTGATGAATATCAGGATACCAACTATCCGCAGTACATCTGGGCCAAAATGTTAGCCGCTAGGCATAACAATATCTTTGTGGTTGGTGATCCGGATCAGTCAATTTACAGCTGGCGTGGGGCGGAGCCCTACAATGTGCAGCGATTTTTAGATGATTATCCGCAGACACATATGGTAAAACTCCTGACCAATTACCGATCAACACGCTGTATTATTGCTGCTGCCAATGCAGTGATCAAAAATAATACTGACCGTGAGAAAAAAGAACTAACCACCATCAAAGACCTGGGAGATCTTATTACCTGCTACTCGGCGGCGGATTCTTTTCAGGAAGCGCAGTTTGTAGCGGATTCGATTGCCGATATGGTGGATAGAGGCAACCGTCATTATAATGATTTTGCCGTATTTTATCGTACTCATGCCCAATCTCGAATTTTAGAGGAAGCCATGGTAAGGCGCTTTATACCCTATGAAATTGTTGGTGCGCGGCGTTTCTATGAGCGCAAGGAAATTAAGGATTTAATTGCTTATCTTAGATTAATCGTTAATGGGAGAGATCGGCTCAGTTTTCGCCGCATTATTAATATTCCCAAAAGGGGTATAGGAGAAAAAAGTATTGAAAAAATTGAAAATTATGCGGCTGAACAAGAGTTAAATATTTTAGATGCGCTTGAACAGGCAGAAGATATACCCGGTATTGGTAAAAAGATGACAGCCCAGCTGCAAGAATTTTATGAAATGATTATTGACTTTAGAGCTTTGAATGATTCGGGTGAAGCGCTGCGCAACATAATTGATCAAGTTTTAGAGCGCAGCGGCTACCTGGAAGATCTGGAGCGTAATAATTCAGTTGAAGCACAAGCCAGGATTGAAAATCTCCAGGAATTTCGTTCTCTGGCTATCGAATTTGAAAAAGAGGGTGGTGAAGGTCTGGAAGATTTCCTGGCCCGTATAGCTCTGGTGCAGGATAGTGATGATGTTGATGCTACTGAATCAGTTCAACTTATGACTTACCATGGGGCCAAGGGTCTGGAATTCCCAGTGGTCTTTATGACCGGCATGGAAGAAGGCGTATTTCCCTCTTATAAGGCAGAAACCAAGGAAGAAATGGAAGAGGAGCGTCGATTATGCTATGTCGGGATTACCCGTGCATGCGAAAAATTGATATTAACCAATACGGTTTCCCGACTATTATACGGTTATGAACGCAACAATCCTCCCTCCAGGTTTCTACAGGAGATTCCCTCTGATCTGATTCGTAAGCCCGGACATAGAGAACGTAAGGGAGGAAATATCGAAGAGGGTGATCGTGTCTTACACCGCAAATTTGGAGCCGGTATGGTTTTATCGATTGTAGAAGAAGAAACAGAAGAACTGGCAGTGGTTGAATTTGATCGGGCTGGAACACGTACTTTGCGTTTAGATATAGCTCCCCTGGAGAAAATAAGTTAAAAGATCAGCTATGGCTAAAAACGTCTGGCTAAGACAGCAGCTTTATATCAGTCCGGCTGGTGGCATGCTCAGCTGGGGCGAGAAGTCATTTTTCTGCAAACAATAAATCCTTAAACGCAATAAGGATTATACAAAATAAACTTTTTGATTAAAGCTTGAGGAGGAGTACGTGTGGAAGCGGATCAACGTAGAATGATCACCTTACGAGATGAGATCCGTAAACTGGACTATCATTACTATGTTTTAGATGATCCTCTGATTAGTGATACAGAATATGATCGCTTAATGTGGGAGCTGTGCCAATTGGAGCAGAAATATCCTGCTGATGTACCTCCCGATTCCCCCACCCAGCGGGTAGGGGGAAAGCCGCGGGAGGGTTTTAGGACGGTAAAACACAGTACTGCTCTACTCAGCCTGGAAAATGCTTTTTCTTTTGCGGACTTACAGGAGTTTGATCGCAGAATTCGCCGAGTTGTTCCTCAGGCAAGTTATCTGGTAGAACTTAAAATTGATGGTGTCTCTGTGGCTATCACCTATGAAGAAGGTATACTTGCTCGGGCAGCGACTCGCGGTGATGGAATAAACGGTGAAGATGTTACCGCCAATGTTCGTACCATCAAAAGCATCCCCCTGCGTTTGCATGACCCCCTGAAGAGGCTGGAGGTACGGGGAGAAATCTTTATGCCCAAGCGCGAATTTTTGCGTTTAAATACAGAGAAAGAAGAAAAAGGGGAGCGGGTTTTTGCTAATCCCCGTAATGCTGCGGCGGGATCACTACGTCAACTGGATCCTGCTGTTACGGCTGGTCGTGCTCTGGCTGCTTTTGTATATGATATTCTCCTGCTGGAAGAGTATTCGCTATCCAGCCAGGAAGAAATGTTGCTCTTTTTACAGGAGCAGGGTTTACCAACCAATCCACTGACCAAGTCTTGCGATACGATTCAAGATGTTTATGAGTTCTGCCTGGAGTATGAAGAAAAAAGGCATGAGCTGCCTTATGAAATAGATGGTATGGTTGTTAAACTGAATCCTCTGGCTCCGCGTACACAGTTGGGACAAACAGCCCGCAGTCCGCGCTGGGCTATTGCCTATAAGTTTGCTGCCGAAGAAAAAACTACTGTCCTGCGCGGTATAGAGCTTAATGTTGGACGCACTGGTATTATTACCCCTACAGCTTTACTGGATCCTGTTCAGCTGGCGGGGACCACGGTTGCCCGTGCTAGCCTGCACAATTTTGATCTGATTAAAGAAAAAGATATTCGTATTGGGGATCATGTACTGGTTCATAAGGCGGGAGATATTATTCCCGAAATTATACGCCCTCTGAAGGAAGAAAGAACAGGACAGGAGCAGGAGCAGGAGATCCTGGCACCTGAGGAATGTCCAGTTTGTCATAGTCAGGTGGTACGCCTGGAGGGAGAAGTAGCTTACCGATGTGAAAACATCAATTGCCCGGCCAGGTTAAAGGAAAGCCTGGTCTTTTTTGCTTCCCGAGATGCGATGGATATTGAAGGTCTGGGACCTGCTGTCGTCAACCAGCTGGTTGACAGGGGCTTGGTTAACGATATCGCTGATTTATATACTTTAACAATGGAATCTTTGCTGGAACTGGAACGAATGGGACCCAAATCAGCGCAAAATCTTCTTGACGCGCTGGAAAAGAGTAAGCAGCGGCCGCTCCATCGTTTGCTCACCGCTCTGGGGATACGGCATATTGGTGCTAAAACGGCTCGTGCCTTAACGCAAGAGATCACCAGCATGGAACAGTTTTTTGAGATGCAGGCAGATGATTATATGGCTATTCCCGAAGTAGGGCCTAAAATGGCTGAGAGCCTGGTTAATTTCTTTGCTGAACCGCGTAACCGGCAAACCATTCTGCGTTTGAAAGAGCTGGGTCTGCCTATGCAGGAGTTCAATTCAGGGAGTTCTACAGCGGCCGACCTGCCCTGGAAAGGGAAAACCTTTGTTTTAACTGGTACGCTGGCATCCATGACTCGCAAGGAAGCCAGTGAAAAAATCGAGGCTTTAGGGGGAAAAACCAGTGCCTCGGTGAGCAAAAAGACTGCCTACGTGGTAGTTGGAGATGAACCGGGTAGTAAATACGATCGGGCGGTGGCACTGGGGGTGCCGATATTAGATGAAAAACACTTTCTACAATTACTACAGGAAAACGGTCAATAAGACATCTTGATATAGCTTGCTGGTAAAAATGACTTTCATGCTGTGTCATGAAAGCCATTTCTTTTTGACGAACCATGGGTTATAATCATTTGCATCTGTGAGTGTGGAGGTTGGCAGGGTGACCGGAACGATTGTAAACGCGTTTTCCATCGTTATAGCAGGTTCTATAGGACTTCTGTTTCGTAAAGGTATTTCTGATACTGTGATTCGTACCATGCAGGATGGTTTAGGATTGCTGGTTTTAGTTATTGGCCTGCAGTATGGATTTAAGGGCGAGAGCCTGCCGGTCATTGGATTAAGTATAGCTTTAGGTGCCGTAATTGGTGAATGGAGAGCCTGGGAGGGCAGACTGGAAAAACTGGGCGAGTGGATGCAAAAAAAAATAGCTCATGGTGACAGTCAATTTTCCAAGGGATTTATTTCAGCCACCCTGGTTTTTTGTGTTGGAGCCATGGCGGTTTTAGGAGCGCTGGAAGATGGGCTCACCGATCATTACGATATTTTACTTTTGAAATCTATGCTGGATGGGATTTCAGCTCTGATTTTTGCGGCTTCTATGGGGGCGGGGGTGCTTTTTTCGGCCATTCCTGTGCTCTTATATCAAGGTGCCATTACTTTATGTGCTGGCTTTTTGCAGCCTTTTTTTACCGACGCGCTGTTAAACAATATGACCGCGCTGGGGGGAGTCCTTATTGCTGGAATTGGAACCAATATTATAGGAATCACCAGGATACGAGTGGCGAATCTGCTGCCCGGATTGTTGATTCTTCCTTTCATTATGATACTATTTCAGCATCTGCCCCTCTAAATTTCTACAGAGTTATTTTTTGTATACAGTGGAAAGGTTAGTTGATTGCTTTCCTTTTTGATATAATATTGGACATAAATGTTTGCTGCATACAAGGAGGTAGCTTGATGGCTTTAACAGCTAAAGAGGTAGAAGATCTTGCTTTAAAGGCTCGATTAAAGATTACGGATGCTGAAAAGGAATTTTTTGCTGAACAATTGAGCTCTATTTTAAAATATGTTGATAAATTAGATGAATTGGATACCAGCGAGGTGGAGCCCTTAATTTACATTTTACCTGTATCCAATAGATTTCGCGCCGACGAAATTCGATCATCAGCCAGCCGTGATGAGATTCTCGCCAACGGCCCCCTGGTTGAAGATTTTCATTTTAAGGTACCAAAGATTATTTAGGGGGTGTGAAAATGGAACTATACGAGTTAACTGTGCATGAATTACAGAAATTACTGGCCCGTAAAGAAAGTTCTGCTCAAGAGATTACCCGCTCTATTTTTTCCCGTATTCATGCCACCGATGAAAAGATAGCTTCTTTTGTAACCCTGACGGAAGAAAAGGCCTATGAAAAGGCCAGCCAGATTGATAAAATGGGAAACTATCAAAACCTGGCCGGTATTCCATATGCATTGAAGGATCTTTTTTGTACCCGGGATATTCGTACCACCTGCTGCTCCAGAATGTTAGAAGATTTTGTCCCTCCTTACGATAGTTATGCGGGCAGGCGTCTGGAAGAAGCAGGCGGGATATTGGTGGGTAAATTAAACATGGATGAGTTTGCCATGGGTTCATCAACGGAACATTCAGCTTTTTTCACCACGCGTAACCCGTGGGACTTGCAGCGGGTGCCAGGCGGCTCATCGGGTGGATCAGCTGCTGCGGTGGCTGCTGAACAGGTACCGTTCTCATTGGGAACCGATACAGGTGGCTCGATTCGTCAGCCGGCTGCTTTTTGTGGTGTAGTAGGATTAAAGCCTACCTATGGACGGGTATCACGCTGGGGTGTTGTTTCGTATTCTTCTTCACTAGATCAGGTGGGGACCCTGACCAGGGATGTGATGGATGCTGCCATTATATTAAATCATATCAGTGGATATGATCCCATGGATTCAACTAGCGTAAATACAGCAGTACCGGATTATACACAATTCCTCGATGGTGAGGTGCGCGGTATGAAGATTGCTTTCCCGCGCGAATATTTTCAAGCAGGTGTGGATGAAGATGTTCGTGCTGCGGTAAAAAATGCGCTGCAGTTGTACGAATCACTGGGTGCAGAGCTGGAAGAGGTCTCACTGCCCTGTAGTGAATATGCCTTACCGACGTATTATTTAATTGCACCGGCAGAGGCATCGGCTAATTTGGCGCGCTTTGATGGTGTGCGCTATGGACTGCGAGATATGGAAGCTGAAAATGTGGTGGAGATGTTTTCCCAAAGTCGTGCCCGGGGATTTGGTGATGAGGTAAAAAGGCGCCTTTTGCTGGGAACCTATGCCTTGAGCTCAGGTTATTATGAGGAGTACTACCTGAAGGCACTCAAGGTGCGCCAGCTTATCAAGCAGGATTTTGAACGCATCTTTGCAGATTATGATCTGATCATATGCCCTACTACAACCCGTACAGCCTTTAAGATAGATGAAGAGATAGACGATCCTTTAACCCTGTATATGAATGATATTCTTACCGTTCCGGTTAATATGGCCGGACTACCAGGAATGTCTATCCCCTGCGGTTTTGCTGATGGTTTGCCCATAGGCATGCAGATAATTGGTAGAGCTTTTGATGAAGCAAGCATGCTAAAGGCTGCTTTTGCCTTTGAACAACAAACAGAATTTCATAGGGCTAAACCTCATCTGGAGGTGAAATAGATGGATGTACAGTATGAAACAGTTGTAGGTCTGGAGGTTCATGCGGAGCTAAAGACAGCCAGCAAGATTTTTTGTGGATGTTCTACTGCTTTTGGTGCCGAGCCGAATACTCAGGTATGTCCGGTGTGTGCAGGTTTTCCAGGGATGCTGCCGGTCTTAAATGAAAAAGTGGTGGAATTGGCCATTCGTACAGGACTGGCGCTTAATGCGGAAATTGCAGAGCACTGTAAATTTGACCGTAAAAATTATTTCTATCCGGATTTACCCAAAGCCTATCAGATATCACAATTTGATGCACCCATATGTAAAAAGGGGTATTTAGATATTGAAATAGACGGGGAGAAAAAACGGATTGGTATTACCCGGGCTCATATGGAAGAAGATGCCGGCAAGCTGATTCACCAAGGCGACATTACTACCACGCCCTTTTCTTTGGTTGATCTTAATCGTTCCGGGGTTCCTCTGCTGGAAATTGTTTCTGAGCCAGACATGAGGAGTGGGGCGGAAGCACGGGCCTATATGGAAAAGCTGCGCGCTATTCTTCTCTTTGCTGGAGTTTCCGACTGTAAAATGCAGGAGGGTTCTCTACGCTGTGATGCCAATGTTTCTGTGCGACCGATAGGACAAAAAGAACTGGGTGTTCGTACCGAGATTAAGAATTTAAATTCATTTCGGGCGCTGGAAAGAGCTGTAGATTATGAAGCCAAACGGCAGATTGAGGCTCTGGAAGACGGAGAAGAAATTATACAGGAGACCATGACCTGGGATGAGGAAAGTGGTGTAACCCGTTCCATGCGTTCCAAAGAAGAAGCAGACGATTATCGTTATTTTCCTGATCCTGATCTTCCCCCTTTATTTATCAGTCAGGAGTGGATTGATCGTATCCGTGCCTCCATGCCGGAGCTTCCTGACCAGGCTCAGCAGCGTTTAATGGACGAATATGGCTTACCAGAATATGATGCCTCGATTATAACCCTGAGCCCGGATACCCTGGCCTTTTTCGATGAATGCCTGCAGGTATATCCAGATGCTAAAACGCTTTCTAACTGGATGATGGGAGAAATGGCACGTCTATTGAATCAAAATAATATAGAGATTCAAGAGGTCAGGGTTCGGCCTGAAGGGCTGGTCAGTATGCTCAAAATGATTGATGAAGGCAAAATTAGTGGCAAGATAGCCAAAAAAGTTTTTGAAGAAATGTTTATGACCGGAAAGGATCCGGAACAAATTGTTGAAGAAAAAGGTTTGATACAGATTTCAGACCCGGAAGTGCTGCAAGCTATGATTGCAGAAATTATAGCCAGTAATCCTAAAGTGGTTGATGATTATCGCAGCGGGAAAGATAAGGCTTTTGGTTTTTTCGTTGGTCAGGTGATGAAAAAAACACGTGGTAAAGCTAATCCTGCTATCGTTAATCAATTATTAAAGGAGCATTTAGACAGGGAGGGATAAGATGACATGGACGATGAAGAACCGCGATTGGTTCACACAGGAGGATGCCCGGGTTTATATCGTTGATACTACATTGCGTGATGGCGAGCAAACGGCGGGAGTAGTATTTTCCAATGATGAAAAAATTCAAATTGCTAAATACCTGGATCAAATCGGGGTAGACCAGATTGAAGCAGGTATACCAATTATGGGTGGATTTGAAAAAGAATGTATTAAAGATATTGTTAATTTGGGCCTGAATGCCAGCATTATGGCCTGGAATCGGGCTGTTATTGCCGATATTAAAGAATCACTGGAGTGTGGGGTAGATGCGGTAGCAATTTCGATATCCACTTCTGATATCCATATTGAGCATAAACTTCAAACCACCCGTGAAGATGTCATCAGACGCATGGCAGATGCAGTAAAGTTTGCCAAGGATCATGGCCTTTACGTATCGGTTAATGCCGAGGATGCCTCCCGATCCGATATGGATTATTTGGCTGAATTTGCGCTAACTGCTAAACAGGCCGGTGCGGATCGGATGCGCTTTTGTGATACAGTCGGCATTTTAAATCCTTTGACCACCTTTCGGTATATTAAGACCTTACATGATGCGGTGGGGCTGGATATTGAGATGCATACCCATAATGATTTCGGCATGGCTGGAGCCAATGCACTGGCTGGCATTTATGCCGGGGCTAATTATGTTGGTGTTACCGTCAACGGGCTTGGGGAGCGCGCAGGGAATGCCTGCCTGCAGGAAGTTATTATGGGAATGAAGTATCTTATGAATATCGGAGTCAAGTATGATACCACTCTTTTTCGTGAAGTGGCTCAGTTTGTAGCGGATGCTTCCGGCAGAGCCCTTCCGGTTAATAAACCCATTGTAGGTTCCAATATCTTTGCCCATGAATCCGGTATTCATGGAGATGGGGTCTTGAAGAACCCGCTAACATATGAAGTTTTTAAGCCCGAAGAGGTGGGCTTGACGCGTCAGATGGTGCTGGGTAAACATTCGGGATCAGCATCGGTGAAAGCAAAGTTTCGTGAGTATGGCATTGAGTTAAGCAATGAAGCGGCACAGGAAATCTTAAAACGAATACGTCAAATGGCCATTGACAAAAAGCGTTCCCTTTTTGATAAGGAATTAATGTATATTTATGAGGAATTCACGAAAGAGAGGTAAATTTGTTGGGTAAAACGATAGCGGAAAAGATTCTTTCTCACAAGAGTGGTCAGGATGCATATGCCAATGATATTGTGGTAGCTGATCTGGATTTTGTGATGGGACAGGATGGAACCTCTGGACTGGCTATTCGCGCCTTTGAAGATATGCAGGCAAAAAAGGTTTTTGATCCGTCCCGTATTGCTATGGTTATTGACCACAGTGCACCTTCTCCTTTGCAGGGTGTATCAGCTTTGCATAAACAGATGCGTGATTTTGCAGCTCAACAGGGCATATATTTATACGATATTGGTGATGGTGTTTGTCATCAACTTTTACCGGAACAGGGACATGTTGTACCGGGTGATCTGGTTATTGGTGCTGACTCTCATACCTGTACCTATGGAGCCATTAATGTCTTTTCTACCGGGGTAGGTTCAACTGATCTGGCGGCAGGATTGGTTTCAGGCAAGCTCTGGTTTAAGGTGCCGGAGACCTTTAAATTTGTTCTCAATGGCAAACTTCCAGCGGGGGTCTATTCCAAGGATTTGATCCTCTATCTGATTGGTGATGTAAGCGCTGATGGAGCTACCTATATGGCAGCTGAATATACCGGTGAGGCAGTGGATGATCTATCCGTTGAAGCTCGATTTACGATGAGCAATATGGCTATTGAAATGGGAGCTAAAGTAGGCCTGATGCGTGCTGATCAGAAAACAATAGATTGGGTTCAGGCACATAGTAAACGCGTCATACAAGCGGTGGAGTCTGATGAAGATGCTCGCTATGCTCGAATAAAAGAGTATGATGTTTCTAGCCTGGAGCCACAGGTAGCCAAGCCGCATACAGTAGATAATGTGTCCCCGATTACAGAGGTGGTGGGGACGCCTATACAGCAAGGACTTATTGGTACCTGTACCAATGGGCGTTTGGAAGACTTGCGTATTGCAGCCAGCATACTAAAAGGCAAGAAGATTCATAAAGATAACCGCTTGATTATAGCCCCTTCATCGCGACAGGTTTTCATCCAGGCAATACGTGAGGGATTAATTGAAACCTTTGTGCAAGCAGGTGCAGCAGTTGTTACTCCGGGTTGTGGTCCATGTGTAGGAACACATAATGGTGTACCCTCCGATGGAGAAAATGTTATTTCGACGGCCAATCGGAATTTCAAGGGAAGAATGGGTAATCCCAATGCTTTTATCTACCTTGGGTCTCCAGCGACCGTGGCTGCTTCAGTGCTAAAAGGCGAGATCAGTGATCCACGCGAACACATTGAGTAGGGAGGAAATAGGCATGGATTTACAGGGCAGGGCCCATAAATTTGGGGATGATGTCAACACTGATTACATCATATCGGGGCGGTATAAATTTAAAACTCTTGATATGAAAGAACTAGCCCGGCATGTAATGGAAGATTTAGATCCAGACTTTTATTCTAAAGTTAATAAAGGTGATTTCATTGTTGCTGGCCGGAATTTCGGCTGTGGCTCTTCAAGGGAACAGGCACCACTGGCGATTATTAATGCAGATATTGGTGCGGTGATTGCAAAATCCTTTGCGCGGATTTTTTACCGCAATTGTATTAATACCGGTTTACCTCTTATCGAATGTGATACTGACCAGATTGATCCCGGGGATGAATTGAAGGTCGATCTTGAAGGGGGCGTACTCTATAATCTCAGCAAAGAAATAGAAATACCGATTACCCCTTTACCGCCCGTTATGTTGAAGATTCTGTCCGATGGAGGATTGGTGGAGCATTTTAAAAAATACGGTGGTTTTAATTTCGAATAGGACGCATTAGACTAATGGGGAGCAGGGCTTCCTATGGTTTATTCATATAAAGGAGGCTTGACATGGCGGAAAAAATTGTTATGCAGCAGGGTGTTTTGCAGGTTCCTGATCAGCCCATAATCCCATTTATCATTGGTGATGGAACCGGTCCAGATATCTGGAATGCGGCTTCTCGTGTTTTAGAGGCAGCGGTAGAAAAAGCTTATGGTGGTCAACGGCGTATTATATGGAAAGAGGTGCTAGCGGGAGAAAAGGCTTATAAGCAGACGGGAGAGTGGCTGCCAGAAGAGACTATAGATACGCTGCGCGAATACCTAGTAGCGATTAAAGGACCCTTAACCACTCCCGTAGGCGGTGGGATTCGTTCTTTAAATGTGGCCTTAAGGCAGACGCTTGACCTCTATACCTGTTTACGGCCGGTGCGCTATTTCCAGGGGGTACCTTCTCCGGTTAAACGTCCGCAGGATTGCAACATGGTCATCTTCAGGGAAAATACTGAGGATATTTATGCTGGAATTGAATGGGAGCAGGGTAGCCCAGAAGCTAACCGGGTGATTCGCTTTCTGCAGGATGAAATGGGAGTCAAGCAAATACGTTTTCCTGCAAGTTCAGGTATAGGTGTCAAACCAGTATCCCGCGAGGGAACAGAACGATTAGTTCGTGCAGCGATTCGCTATGCGTTGCAGGAGGGGAGAAAAAGTGTCACTCTAGTACATAAGGGGAACATTATGAAATATACAGAGGGTGCGTTTAAAAAATGGGGTTATGAGTTAGCGGAGAGGGAATTTCCTCATCAGGTGTTTACCTGGAATGAATATGATCGCATCAAAGAAAAGCACGGTAAACAAACCGCTGATGAGGCTCAGGAAAAAGCTTTAGCTGCAGGCAAGATTCTTATAAAAGATGCTATTGCCGACATTTTCTTGCAGCAGATCTTAACTCGTCCCCGTGAATTTGATGTGGTGGCAACCCTCAATCTCAATGGAGACTACATCTCAGATGCGCTGGCTGCTCAGGTTGGGGGCATTGGTATTGCCCCGGGCGCTAACATTAATTATGAGACCGGACATGCAATCTTTGAAGCAACACACGGTACTGCACCTAAATATGCAGGTCTTGATAAGGTAAATCCATCCTCGGTCATCTTATCGGGGGATATGATGTTGCGATATATGGGATGGAACGAAGCGGCTGACTTGATTGTTCAGAGTATGAACAAAACGATTGCCAGTAAAATAGTAACCTATGATTTTGCACGCTTGATGGAAGATGCAAAAGAAGTAAAATGCTCTCAATTTGGAGAGGCGTTAATCAGCAATATGGGGTAGTGGTATGGTAGTGGTATATCCGTAAGGATTACCGTAATGGGTGGAGGCTTCGTTATGAAGATCAAAGAGTTGTTTGATAGAGGGATGGGACCATTGATTTCTCTGGAGGTATTCCCGCCAAAGGCGAATTATTCTCTGGCAACGGTGTTTGATACCCTGGATCGCTTGCAGGTATTAAAACCGGACTATATCAGTGTCACATACGGTGCGGGCGGTGGAAAACAGGGTCGTACCGTTGAAATTGCTTCCAGAATTCGTTCGCAGTATGGGGTTGAATCTCTGGCCCATCTGACCTGCGTCGGTCATAAT
>DUSB01000130.1 GCA_012840625.1 Syntrophomonadaceae bacterium | reverse complement strand
GGAGTAAATCCTCTCCAGCCACTGGCCCCTCATATACGGCCAGTCTTCCCTGATACTCTCTTAATCGGCATTTCTTTTTGTCTGCCGGGGAAAAATCATTGATTTTTTGCTTAATAAAAAGCTGCCCATCCCTATATTGAACAGAAAAACCATGTTTTTCTGTATAGCTTTTCTTGATTTCTTCCAGGCTTTTCCCTACTAGGTCTGCTTTAAATTCGCATTCTGATATGCAACGTTGCTGTGAACGCAGGTATTCTTTTTCTAAAATAATCGGGGTGTTTTCCTCAATGATCACCCGTTTGCTGGCCATCATAGCAATGGGCTTTTTCTCCTGCAGACTGGCAGTATTAAAGCGATCCCACATTAAATAGCCAACAGCTAAAGTCAGACATACCATCAAACCGATGCACCATTTAAGATATTTGCTCTTCAAAGTGATCACCTCTGTCCATCATTTTATCCGTACTTTTACATGTCTATACCTGTTTGTCTGCAAAGGAATCATTTTTATTTTCCTTTTATCAAATTATTAGACAAAAAGTACTTGGATAAAGGCCTCATAGCTGCCTATAATATGATAAAGATTGATTTTATTAATGATCTATGTTGATTGCCTAGGGCATTATGAAAGGAAGTATATCATGATGGCAGACACAAACCAGGCTTTGCTGGATGCTTTAAACGAGGTAATGGATCAGAATATACTGGATTATGAAAGTGTGTTTCGAGATCTATGCAATGAAGAAACCATGTTAAGAAATGAAACCTACCTGCAGGCCATCAATAATATGAATAGAGAAGCTGGCACTTTACCCCAGACAGAAAGCGATTGGCAAAATCTTTTTCAGGAGATTGAAGCCTTAGTTTCCAATGGTTTTCTGTGGGAAACTGAAAAGGAAGATTACCAGATTAGCCCCCAGGTGCTGCAGAGCCTTTTTGGTGTCGATAAAATCAATACTGCTAATACCACTACTGAGATTAAGATCCCTTTAAAAATGCGCAGCATTGATGATAAATATTTCCTGGAAGCAACCGTTCCTGATGATCTATTTCCTGAACAACTAAATTTCAAAAGCGTTCTATTCCAATTACCGGAACGTATCAATGCCGGCTATATGAAGGCCTCCTTTCAAAATGGGAGCTTTCGGCTGGAACTACCCTCCAAAGAAGTGTTTGAACTCAGTAAATTCAAATGAGACCGGGGGACGGTCCCCCTGTCTCACCTTGTTATCTGAGATTATTCAAATTTATCCATGATTTCGTCGGGGATGGAGAAGTTAGCATAGACATTTTGTACATCATCGTGGTCTTCCAGTACATCAATGAGCTTCATGACCTTCATGGCTGTATCTTCGTCATTAACTTCCACGATATTCTTGGGTAGATATACCATATCGGCATCTTCAATTGTTGCTACTTTTTCTATTGCATCGCGAAGATCCATAAAATCCTCTACAGAGCTAATAATTTCCAGTAAGTCTTCGTCCTCACGTACATCATCTGCACCCAATTCAAGTGCTGTCAGCATAAATTCGTCGACATCTGCCAGCTTTTCACTGGATACTGTAACCAATCCCACACGATCAAACATCCAGGCTACACAGCCTGTTTCACCCAAATTGCCGCCATGCTTGGAAAAAAGGTGGCGGATATCTGAAGCAGTCCGATTGCGATTATCCGTGGCTATCTCTAAGATAACGGCTACTCCGCCGGGAGCATACCCTTCATAGATGAACTCTTCATAAGTCTCACTTTCCAGCTCACCGGTACCCTTTTTTATGGCCCTGTTGATATTATCATTGGGCATGTTAATTTCTTTGGCCTTCTGGATAGTGAGTTTTAGTTTGGAGTTCATCTCCGGGTCTCCACCACCCATACGGGCTGCAATAGTAAGTTCTTTTGCCAGTTTAGTATATTCTTTGCCTCTTTTTTCGTCCATCCGGGCTTTTTTATGTTTAATATTGGACCATTTTGAATGTCCTGCCATACCTTATCCTCCTTTTTACATTTACCAAATACCTGGAATCATCCGTTTGGTTTTGCTTTTATAATCCAGGTAGGCATCACCAAAATGTTTTTCCATCAGTGCTTCTTCAATATTAATTCGGTATACCAGAGCCGGTACTGTCGCGCATAGAATTATAAGCAAGGCCCCCCAGGAGTTAAAAATCAACGGGATCGCAATAAAACTGATCAGTGAACCCAGATAGAGCGGATGTCGAATATTTTTGTAAGCACCGGTTGTGATTAATTTATGCTCTTCATAAATAGCCACTCTGGGATTAAAATATGTACCGATCGAATTGAATCCCCACCAGCGTATAATGCATGATATTAGAAATAGGATAAAGCCAGCATAGATTATGGCTGGCTCCAGATATGCTGCCCGTGTCCAGTGCAGCTCAACAAAATCAATAGCGGCATAGAAAAGGGCTATAAAATAACTCAGCTGCAGATAAAGGTAGCTCTTACTATCATCATCTTCGATAACATAGCTCTCCGGATCTTTGTAAATCCACACTTCCATTATAATCGTCCAGACCAGATATAATAAAAAGAAGCTAAATATCACGGTGAAATCAAAACGAGGTAGTTGCTGGTAAGCAACATAGCCTACGTAAACAAAGATACCCAAAGCAATCAGCATGCGAATCAATACATTACGCTGTCTGGAATTCATTTAATCCTCCCCTATCTATATTTTTCCGGTATAAGCGCTATGGGGGGCATACGGCGTTTATGTTCATTACGCTTAGCCATGCTTTGAATTTTAGCGATAGTTTCTTCGTCTCCTGAACCATTAAGAATATATTCATCTAACTGCTGGTACGTTAAGCCTATTTCCCCTTCATCGGTCTGCCCGGCCCACAATCCTCCCGAAGGTGTTTTATTAATAATACCCTGCGGTACCTCCAGATAATGAGCCAGTTCATAGATCTCGGTTTTAGTTAAATCAGCCAACAGCTGCAGATCCACCCCGCTATCACCGTGTTTGGTGGTATACCCGACCAGAAGTTCGCTTTTGTTGGTGGTACCTATGACCAGATAATTCATAGCCTGGGCAGCATAGTACATGGTTATCATGCGCAGCCTTGGTTTGATGTTGGCTCTTAATAATTGGCCTAAATGACCTTTACGCTTAATGAAACTTTCATATTGGGTAGCCAGTAATTGATAGACATCATCCAGCTCAATCATTTGATAGGTCATGGGGAATTTTGCCAGGACTTTTTCAGCATCCATCATATCTTCAAGACTGCTTTCACAGGGTAAAACCAATCCTAAACAACGATCTGGGAAGGCTCTTTGTGCAATAGCAGCGGCCACAGCAGAATCAACCCCGCCGCTGATTCCCAGCACGACTCCTTTGCATCCCGCTTTTTTTACTTCAGATTGAAGCCACTCAACCAGATAATTGCAAACAGCCTCAGCATTCATTCCAACTCCTCCCTTATTCAGCAAATAATTCGGTAGACATATATTTATCAGCTCCATCTGGTGCTATAGCCAGAATACGAGCATTCGCTCCCATCTTTTCCGCCAGCTTAAGAGCGGCATAGACCGCTGCCCCCGACGAAATTCCCAACAATAGAGCTTCCTTCCTGGCCAGCTCCCGGCAGGTCTTTATGGCATCCTCGTCACGAACAGCAATGATTTCATCCACCAGTTCTCTTTTCAAGACAGGGGGGATGAATCCAGCACCAATACCCTGAAGTTTATGTGGGCCCGGCTCCCTGCCACTCAAAACAGCCGATCCCCAGGGTTCAACCCCTACAATTCTTACATTGGGTCTTTCTTTTTTCAACACTTCAGCCACCCCGGTAAGGGTGCCTCCACTGCCAATCCCACAGACAAAAGCGTCCAGGCCTTGATCCATTTGCTCAAGAATCTCCCAGGCAGTACTGTTTTTATGGCTGGCAGCATTGGCCGGATTTTCAAATTGTTTAACCAGATAATAGCGGGAATCCCGGGCTGCCATTTCC
>DUSB01000008.1 GCA_012840625.1 Syntrophomonadaceae bacterium | reverse complement strand
GGTCCATGCTCTTCTCAGGCGAGGATCAGAAAGAGGGCATGCAGGCCTTCCTGGAAAACCGTAAAGCTGAATTTAAAGGAAAATAAAAGTAACCATCTTTTAGCTTCATAAAGTAACCAGCAGGAGGTCGGGTTTAAGTACCCGACCTCCTGTTTTGCCAACTATCCATTTTACAATTCTTTATTGTGGCACTTCCAGAACTTCCTCCCGGCTTCCCATCTGCCTGGCTTTTTCATCTTCTTCCAGTAGCTCCAGCTGCCGAATGCTTTCTTGTGCCCATTGAATTAAAGTCTCCGTTAGCATCTGGTTGCGCCGCAACAGCAGATTCCAGTAAAAGACTTCCTCCGGCTTCTCAATATGACTGGAGTATGTTGCAATCACTTTCTTCACATAAGCCTGGGTAGAGATTTCTTCCTGTTTTTCCTTAATAAAGCGCTTTAGCTGAAAGGCCACTTCGTCACGGGGTAAGCGTGAACCAAAAAAGATACGCATGCAGAATTCATCCCGCGTGGCCGGTGACAGGGTTTGCGGAAACCTGCCCAGCCAGTCCTCAAAAGCCTTTTCGCCCTTCTCGGTAATGCTGTAGACCTTTCGGTCTGGTCTGCCTTCCTGCACTTCGATTTGGTAACTCACCAGGCCTTTCTTTTCCAGAGTACCCAGATCGCGATATATCTGGCTTAATTGTGCTGTCCAAAAGAAATTAATGGAGGTATCTAAAAATGACTTCATATCATATCCGCTCATCGATTCATAGCTTAGAAGCCCCAGAATGGCTTGCTGCAGTGACAAGACCTTTCACCTCCTATTCCTAATCATACAGTATACATGTTATATATAAGTTGTCAAAACAACTGAGCTTAATGATTGATCCCCTCCTGCCGACAGTTTGCAGCTCCCAGTAGACATAAAGAAACACGAGAGCAGCTCTCGTGTTTCTGAAATCCTATCGGTGACAAATCCCGACATAAATTCTGGGGCTTCTCAGTTCATCCAGCCCGCTAACCCCACCCGTATCCTGCTTTTACAAAGTCTGATAGCTTTATAGCAGTAGCTCAATATCACTGATCGGATAGGCTTTACAGGCGTGAATATAGCCAAAACGGCGATCACTTTCGCGCAGCAGTACCCCTTCCGGCTGGAAAACCTCCCCTTTAAGCAGCTTCACCCGACAGTAACTGCATTCGCCGCAGCGACATGATACCGGAATCTTAATCCGCTCACGCTCCAGGGCTTCTAGGATAGGCCGGCCGGCTTGAGCCTCAATCTCACGCCCCCCCGCCCGAACTGTAAAGGTCTGATCAGCACTCAGTCCTTCTGGCCAGCCGGGCTGTTGAGTAATATCTCCGTAAATAGGAGAAACTTCCTGGCGAATCTTACGACGGGGTACCCCCAGCTTCTTCAGCTCCGCGGCACAAAATTCCTTCATAGCCGGAGGACCGCAAATATAAAACATATCCATCTTCTCACCATGCAAAGATTCTTTTATGAATTGGGCATCAATAAAACCAGTGGGCCCTCCGTACCCTTTATGAGGCTCAGACAAAATCAGATCATAGGAAAATCCATCATGCCGTACACTCAGATCTTTGATACGATCGTAAAACAAAACATCTTCCAGGGTCTGGCATCCATAGATAAGATGGATTTGACGATCCAGACCTGACTGCAGAGTCTCACGAACCATGCTTACAAAAGGCGTGACCCCAGCACCGCCCGCAATAAAACACAGCTTCTTGCCGTGAAAAAGCGGGTTGTAGTAGAAGTTCCCGGTCGGTCCGCTGCTCTCCAATTCATCTCCCACCTTGATCCGATCCATTAAATAATTGGATACCAGTCCACCAGGCATTCTTTTAACTGTAATGTCGTAATACCCAACCTGCCGGGGGGATGAAGAGATGGTATAGGGACGGCTGGTATGCAGTCCATCAACATTGACGAAAAGATTAATGTACTGTCCGGCCTGAAAAGGCGGCAGGTAGCCATTACGGGCTACTAAACGAAAGGTCCGGGTAGAGTAAGTTTCTTCAATAAGTTCAGCCACCTTGAGCTGCAGACGTTTGGGATGCAAACGCTCTACGATTGCTCGCGTCCGATTCCTTTCCATTCTATAATCACGGCCATATTTTTGCAGAATCTCCATTTCCTGCTGCAAACGATCATAACCTTCCAGCAGAGAACCAAAATCACTCATGCTCTCCCCTCCCTTTCCAGCATTTTTAGCACTGCACGAGCAGCACTATTTCCAGAAGTCAACGTCGGCTGGAAACCACAGGTTGCTACCCAGGTACCAGCAAAATAAAGCCCTTGAATACTGGAACGATTATTTAAAAAAGGCGGACTGTCTTTGATATACTGATCAAAGCCATAGAAAGCTCCGCCGGGATGGTTCAAAAAGCGCATAAAAGTAAGCGGTGTGGCCACTTCAATCTCTTCGATGTGTTCACGAAATCCGGGATAAACAGCCTCCACCCGCTGCAGCAGACCCTCGGCACTGCGGTATTTGGTCTCCGCATACTGTGTAGGAGGAACGCTTAACCAGGGATCAGCATATTTCAAGGTTACAATGGCCACCTGGGTGGTACCGGGTGGCGAAAAACTCTGATCCTCCAGGGTATAACAGGACATGATCATAGCATCTTCGGATGTATCAAGGTAATGCGTCCGCTCAAAGGTAGCATCAAAATCCGGGCTATGATAGAACAGGGTGGTTGAATCCTTGATGTTCAGCTCTTCCGGCGGACAATCCAGGCCAATATAAAGAACCACCGCCGATACCCCCACACTGCTGCCCCCCATACGAATCATCTCGTCCTCAGGCACCTCTTCTTCGTCCACAAGGTTCACATAGGTCTCAATCGGCGAGGCATTGGAGATCACAGCCCGACAGGGAATGGTATCACCATCTGCAGTTTGCACCGCCTTAACCCGGCCTTCCTCCACTACAATGCTTGCCACTGAACAATTAAAGCGCACATCACCGCCGTAAGACAGGATCTGTTCCACCAGAGCGTTAGAAAGCGCCTGTGATCCACCTTTAATGTGATAAGGTTTATATTCCATATAAACGAAGATATTGCCCGCCAGCAGCGAGAACGGCAATCGGCTGGGTGGCAAACCCATAAAACACCAGTACAGGCTAACTGCAACCTTCAGCAGCTGATCCTGGAAAAACTCATCCAGTACTTCCTGAGCAGTTTTTAACGCATAGCGGGAATATACCGGGTAATCCTCCCGGGATGCTTTCCCCCGGCTTCTGCTAACTCCCTCGGCCTCCATAATGAAACGATAGCAGAGATCATAAAAAGCAGTGATAGCCTCTTTCTCCGCCGGGAAACGCTGCTGCAAAACCTTGATCGCTTCCTGACGATCAGCCGGAAGCCGAATATCAAGTTCACCGGGAACCACAATACGGTAAAGCTGATCCATTTTGATCCATTCCAGCTGCTCCTCAACCCCCAGATTGCTGAGCAACTTTCTCAACGGTCCCGGATTATGCAGCTCTCCCATGCCGCTTAATTGATGCAGGGCTACTTCAAATTCAAAACGCCCCCGGCAAAAACTGGTTGCACAGCCGCCAGGTACATTATGACGCTCCAAAAGAAGCACCTTCTGTCCCTTCTGCGCCAGCGTAGCTGCAGCCGCAAGGCCACCATTGCCTGCACCAACGACTACCACATCATAATTTGACATGCAACCCCTCCTCTCCTATCCATACAGACACCTTGAAATTCGATAATCCCTTGCCCCCCTGATAAGGGCGGTATGCGGAGGCCATAACACCTCCGCTACCATTATCAGGGTGCTGGTCTAAATCAAAGCAATCCTATTTTGCTGCACTATCCATTAAAAACGCTGCAAATTCCGTTTAAAAATCTCCTCAGCATCTCTGACCATACCATCCATCAGCTCCTGACAACTGAGTTCCTCTTTAATCAGACCCACTGATTGTCCCACCATAAAGGCTGCGTTATCTACATCACCCGTTTGCCAAGCTTCTTTAACCTTCTGCCCGGAAATCAGCGGGAAAATGCGCTCTAGATCTTTGCCTTCTTCTTCAATGGCCAGAACTTCTTCTGTCAACTTATTCTTCAGGGCACGCCCCTGCAGGTTAAGACTCTTGCAGATCAGCGTGGTGTCCTGTTCCTGCCGATTAATCAGCTCCTGCTTAATATTGGGATGAACATTACATTCTTTGGTAGCAATAAAGCGGGTAGCCATCATGACCCCTTCAGCGCCCAGGGCTAAAGCCGCTGCCAGTCCGCGTCCATCAGCTATCCCGCCCGTAGTGATAACCGGAATATTAACCGATTCTACAATCCGCGGCGTCAGTACCATAGTGCTAACATTATCGTCCAGCGGATGTCCGCCCTCTTCAATACCAGCTGCTAACACCGCATCATACCCGATGCGCTCAATGTTTTTAGCGTGACGAACCGCTCCCACCTTGTGCATGATCTTGACGCCCGCTTTGTGCACCTGATCAATATACTTGGTAGCCGGCTTACCCGATACCTCGATAGCAGTAACCTTTTCCTCACAGCAAACCCGGAAATAATCATCATAGGTTTCCTCGGTAATACGGAAGGAAGGTAACAGAGTAATATTGACCCCGATCGGTTTATCGGTCATTTCACGGGTCTGCTGAATGGCTTCCCGCAGCTCTTCGCCCGTATCATAGTTGCCTGCGGTAATATTACCCAGCCCCCCGGCATTAGAAATCGCTGCACACAGGTCAGGTTTGCAAAGCCAGAGCATGCCACCGCAGATAATGGGATGCTTAATACCAAATAATTCTGTGATTTTCGTCTTCATTCATCAATACCTCCTAAACAAATGCTCCCAGTATAAGTATCCTGTTCCTATAGTAAACCTTTTATATATATGATTATTTACATATTAAATTATTGCACCCCTGGTTACAAGTATTTATTATTACTTTTTTACCTGGATACATCCGCTTAAAAAGCAAATATTGCCAGCGGTGCATCAATAATGGTGCTGTCTTCCTCCGCCAGCAAATCAGCCAGATACCATACATGGGGAAGGATCTGCCGGACGTAAAAGCGGGCGGATATCACCTTGCCCAGATAGAAATAATAATCAAAATGCGACTCCTCCAGCTCCTGCAAACGCTGCCAGGAAATCAGCGCCTGATCCAGCAAGAAATAAGCCCCCAGCAGCTGTCCCGTAGCCGTCAGGATACGACGAGAATAACAGGGCACCAGATTAAACTTCCCTTCCCGGGCCCATTTAGCCGTGGTGCTCTGCATGAAACGATAGGCCTGCAAGGCTCTTTCCAAAAAAGTAAACTCTTGGCTAAAATCTAGCATTTTAGCTTTATTATTCCTTATGAAGGTTTCAATTTCCTGCAATAAATCAGCAAAAGCTTGGCCATTTTGCATAATCCACTTACGTCCAATCAGGTCCATAGACTGTATATAGTTTGTTCCTTCATAGATAGAATTAATCTTACAATCCCTCGCCGCCCGTGCAGCTGGATATGCCTCCGTAAAACCATAGCCACCATAAGTCTGAATGGTTTCGCACAGCAAAGTCCAGGCTTCATCGCTGGGATAAGCCTTGCATACCGGTGTCAGGCAGGCCACCCGATCCGCCGCCCACTTACGCCTTTGTGGATCAGGATCATGCTCACTGATATCCATATAGAAATAGGCCGTTGTTACCATTGCCCGGCAGGCCTCCGTAGTAGCCTTATTCAAAAGCAGCGCCCGTTTAATATCTTCATGTTCAATAATCGGCACCCGTTCCCCGGTCGGATCAGTCAGCGGCCGCCCCTGTATACGCTCCCGAGCATACTCAGCCACATTATGGTACTCATTGGACGTAATCCCCGTACTGGTCAGCCCGGATTCAATCCGTTTACCATTCATCATCTGAAACATCTGCTTCATACCCTCACCCACACCAGTTTCATCAGGCGGATTCCCTACTATATAACCACGACAGTTATCATTATCACCATAAGCAAGCGAAACGGCAGGACAGCCGCGAATGCCTAACTTATCCTCCTTACCGGTGGTCACCACATCATTATCCGTATAACTGCCATCTTCATTAATCCAGAAACGCGGTACCACAAACAGCGATAAACCCCTGGTTCCCGGCTGTGCACCCTCCACCCGCGCCAGCGTCAGGTAGATGAAATTGTCCACATGATCTCCATCCCCCGCACTGATAAAGATCTTACTGCCTTTTATCTTATAAATACCCTCTTCTTCGGTGGGATAAGCCCGGGTCAGGGTATCACCAACATCAGTCCCCGCCGCCGGCTCCGTAATACACATACAGCCCTGCCAGCTGCCATCCATCATTTTAGGCAGAAAGCGCTTTTTCAAATCCTCATCACCAAAGGTCTGGATTACTTTAGCCGCCCCCGTAGTCAGAGCCGGATAATACACCCAGGCAGGACTGGCCGCACAGGTCATTTCTGCCACCACGCTATACAACACTTCCGGCAGTGGTGCTTCATTATCCTCATCAAAATTACTGGTCCCCCAGCCATTTTGCTGGTAATAACGAAAAACCTCGCCCCAGGTTGGCGGTCCAATAATCCGGCCGTTCTCCAGGCGAGGTACGTGCTCTTCACCTATGTCATTTGTCGGGGCCACAATGTCCCTGACCATCCGATGTGCCTGTTCCAGAATAAGATCGATGTCTTCTTTGCTGTAAGCTTGAAAGCGCTCATAACTAAAAATCTCTTCCACCGGCAGCCATTCAGTAAGGATAAACTTTGCATCCCTTGGATTATACGCATATTTAGCGGTCATCCATTTTTCCCCCTTATCTTCAGCATTTTTCATTGGTAATATTTTAACAGAAATATTTCTAATGCGTAAGATAACAGCCAGAGGAGATACGGGGAGGCTAGAGAAAGAATGAGACAGCAGGACCGTCCGTTCCCGTGCTTCACCCATGAAAAAAGGCGCTGCAGCCGATGATAATCGGCTGTAACGCCACAGTTGATTAAGCATATAGTCCTATTACTGCCCGGCCTTTTTAAAATCCTGTAAATAATAATAGTTGGGATTATTTATAATCACAGCCTGGCATGCAGGACAGACATTTTGCAAATAGGCCTTGCGCCCCATAATTTGTACCATCTTTTTCAGGGTGGCTTCAGGATATTGTTTGCTGCATAAATCGCATTTGTCCATATTTCGCGCTCCTTAATGATGAATACCAGTTCCAACTTAACAAATTGTATCACCATTAAAGCCCCACGTGAAGTCTTAAGCGGCCAGTAATTTTTTCCCAATTCTTAATAAGCCCTACCTACCACCATTTTATAAAGCTTCTATCCCATTACAGATAGGACCGCATAAAAGCCAGCTCTATTTCAGCCAGCTCATTTACTTTGCTAACCGCTATAGCAACAATCTCTTCACTTTCACCCCTCAGCTCATCTTGGACCAGTTCCGCAAAAGGCACCAGCTCCATCCTGGATACCGCTTCTTCGACCGAAACATGACTGAAGAAGCTATTTAATATGTTTAACAGGCTGTGAAAGAACGACTCCGTCCATTCCTCTATCTGCTCTTCATTGGGTATACCATCTATGGATTCAAAACGGCTAATAAAAAACATCTTGATTCCCCCTGTAGACATACTAAAACTTTATAAGCTAACCCCAAACAAAATCACACTTTTAATTTCTCTTTTACCAGTATATTTTACCAAATTATTCGCACGAATACACAGGGCAAAGCTAAAACAAAGCGGCCTATTTCAGGCCATACATAAGGAGATCCGTAATTTCCTGTGCTACCTGAGCTACATCAAATTCCTGATCCTCCAGGATAACCGGCACCAGCATCGAACCCATCACCCCAAGAAATATCTGTGTGACCAGATAAGGGTCTGCCTGGCGAATCTCCCCCTTCTGCATCGCTTCTTCCACTATGCTGCGCATCTTTTCCTCTTTTTCTCGCCGTATCTGATACGACCAGTCTTTTAACTCCTCATCGATAATTTCAGTATCCCAGAAAAGGATACGGGTTAAAGCTTTGTTTTGCTGGCAGAAACGGAAATGCCCCATTATCATAATACGAATACGATCTTCAAAGCTCAAACGACTGCGTTCCTCATCCCCCATCGCTTCATAATACATCAGCAAGCTGGTTTCCATAATATGCTGTACCAGCTGCAGCTTACTATCAAAGTATTCATAGATGGTGCCCTTACCAATACCAGCAGCCACCGCAATTTCCTCCATTCGGGTCTGGTGATAACCTTTTTTCGAAAAGACCTGTATCGCTGCCTCCATAATTTTTTCCCGTTTGGATTCTTTTGCTGCTTCCCGCATGCCCCATACCTCCAATGAAAAAGTGTGCACAGCAGCTTTTGTGCCGCTGTACACACTATTTATACATTATACGGTCAGATCCACATCCTCCTCCGGCTTCTGTGCCCGCCTCTGCTTGAATTTCTGTCCCCAATCATCAAAGATGCTGTATACCACCGGTACCAGTAGCAGGGTGATCAAAGTCGAAACCAGCAGCCCACCGATAACCACCGTAGCCAATGGCGCCTGGGCTTCTCCACCTTCACCGATACCCAGTGACAACGGTACCATAGCCAGAATAGTACTGAAAGCAGTCATCAAGATAGGACGCAGCCGCACCCTTCCTGCTTCCAGAATGGCTGCATCCCTTTCCATGCCTCGTGCACGCAGTCTCTGCAGATAATCCACCAGCACAATAGCATTGGAAACCACAATCCCCACCAGCATGATCAAACCGATAAAAGCTGGAACGCTTAAAGTGCGGCCTGTAATCAATAATCCTCCTACCACACCAATCAGTGCCACTGGAACGGAAAACATGATCACAAAGGGACTGAAAAAGGACTCATATTGTACCGCCATAACCGCATAAACCAGGATGATAGCCAGGATCAGTGCCACCGCCAGATCCGCAAAAGCGTCCCTCATCTCTTTATCTTCCCCGCCATACTCCACCGTATAGCCGGCCGGAAGCTCTAATTTATCAACCTCGGTTTCAATATCATTCATAACCGCTTTCAGATCTCGATTCAAGATATGCGCATTCACCTCAGCCTGGCGTACCTGATCCTGCCTAGCAATCTGTACCGGACCCTGCTCCAGTTCAAAAGTAGCTATCTGCGATAGCTTAACCGGGAAGCCAGCCGGGCTCATAATATTCAGGTGCTGCAAGTATTCCATGTCATCATGACCCTGAGAGGTATACTGCACCCGTACGTCCACTTCTTCCCCACCAACACGGTACCGCGTGGCCACCGTACCGGCCATAGCAGTCTTGATCTCCTGAGCCACCTGCATGGGTGTCAAGCCATACATGGCTGCTCTCTGGCGATCGATCTTCAACTGGATTTCCGGACTGCCATCGGTCAGCGATGAGCTCACCTCACGGGTACCCGGGACCTGACGCACCACCTCAGCCACCTTGGTAGACAGCTCCTGCAGCACCTCCAGATCATCACCGCGTATCTGAACATTCACCGGTCCTCCGCCCGCACTCATCATCGAAGTAACATCCAGCGGATTCACCTTGATTTTGGCCCCGGGAATATTGGCCAGATTCTGGCGGATTTCCTCGGCCACTTCATCCACGGTACGATCCCGCTTGTCGCGAGGAAGCAGCTTTACATACAGGGTCGACTTTTCCGGTTGATCCGACTGGAGCATCATATTGCCCCCCGCTCCCACACTGGTAAAGCGAGTCTGCACCTCCGGGATCTCCCCCACACGTTTTTCAACTTCACGGGTAATCTCATCGGTCATTTCCAGGGTATTTCCTTTATCGGTTTCAATAGTAATTGAAATCTCCCCTGAATCCATCTTGGGTAAAAATTCGGCTCCCACCAGCGGAATCGCTGCTACGGACGCAGCAAACAAGACTGCCACCGTAATGATCACCGTACTGCGATGATTGAGCGACCACTCCAGCATTTTACTGTAGCGATCCCCCATATCATCCATCCAGCGACCGAATTTCTCTCCGGCCTGCCCCAGCCTGCTCTTGCTTTCCTTTGGCTCCATGGCCTTATCGGTCAACATCCGCGACGAAAGCAGGGGTATAATGGTCAGCGCCACGATCAGTGAACAGAAGATGGCAAAGCTTACCGTAATAGCCAGCGGTTTAAATAAGATCGAGGCCATCCCTTCTGTAAACACAATGGGCAAAAAGACTGCAATAATGGTCAGGGTAGCGGCAAGCACTGCACTTCCTACCTCGGAAGCACCTTTTACCGCTGCCTCCCGGGGCGTCAGCCCCAACAATCGGTGTCGATAAATATTTTCAAAGACTACTATAGAGTCATCCACAATACGCCCTACCCCCAGAGCCAGACCCCCCAGGGTAATCAGGTTGAGCGTACTGTTATTAAAATACAGGAGAATGAAAGTGGCAATAATCGACAAAGGAATAGCCGTAAAGATAATCAAGGTGCTACGCATACTGCGTAAAAACAGCAGTAAAACCAGCATAGCCAGAATAGCACCCTCTATGATCATCTTCTTGGTCGTATCCAGCGACATATTAATATACTGGGACTGATCCAGAATAACCTTGATATCCAGGTCAATCTTCAGTTCTTCTTCTAATTTTTCCAGCTCTTCTTTTACCTTGGTACAGGTCGTAACCGTATTGGCATCACTTTGTTTGAAAAAATGAATACCAACCGCACTGCCCCCATCCACACGGGTCTTCTGTTTCTGCTCCTTGTAGCCGTCCTCTATGTAAGCAATGTCTTTCATATAAATAGTATTCCCCTGCGGGGTGAGGATGGCCACCTGTTTTATATCATCCACCGTTTCAAACTGCTGCAGGTTGCGGACATAATACTGCCGCCCGCCTTCTTTAACCTTGCCACTGGACATACTGAAATTTTCCATCTGCAATACCTGGGTAACCTGACTGAGGGACAGCCCATAACTCTCCAGGCGTACCGGATCGATCTCTACTTTGATCTCCCGCTCCAGACCACCCGTGACTTCCACCGAGGCGACCTCAGGAATACGTGCCAGCCGCGGCTTAATCACATCCTCAGCCAGAGCCTGCAGTTGCGCCTGGGAAAGATTAGCCTTCTGCCCAGTCATGCCCACCTGCAACACCGGCATTATGTTAGGATCCATCTTGGCTACCATCGGCTTCTCCGCTTCAGCAGGCAGCCATTTTTCAATCAGACCTATCCGCTCACGAATCTCCGTAGAGGCTCCATCCATATCCGTACCCCAGTTAAAACTGATCAGGATCAGGGACTGCCCCGGCAGGGACTGCGACCGGACCTCTTTGACATTGGGCAATGTTGCCACCGTATCCTCCAGGGGTTTACTGAGCTGGGACTCCACCTCTTCCGGCCCCGCTCCCGGATAATCCGTAAATACTACTGCCATAGGATAGGTCATATCCGGATATAGATCCAGGGGAAGCTTGGACAGGGTAAATAAACCCAGAATAAGAAGCACTGCCACCGAAATAACCATCGTAACCGGACGTTTTACCGCAAAATCTACTATCTTCATTTCTTCTTACCTCCGGGTATCACACGCACCCTTGTTCCTTCAGACACCAGCGTATTTCCCTTGGTAATAATCCGCTGACCTTCCTTCAGACCACTGGTAATCTCAATAAACTCATTATCTTTAATACCCGTCTTCACTTCAATCGAACGGGCGCGCCTGTTCTTGTCCACAGTAAAAACAACATTGCCCCCTGTACGCGGAACCACCGCAGATACCGGTACCGCCAGGACATTTTCTTTACTGACAGTATCCAGAGCCACTTCACCAAACATCCCCGACTTGACCCTTTCACCCGGATTACTCAGGGCAATCTTGACCTCAAAACCCCGTTTGACCGGATCAGCTACGGTAGCAATGCTCTTCACCCTTCCCTCTAAGGGATCATCGCTTACAGCGCGCACCCAGACCTTTACGCTGGCCCCCTGCTTAACATAGGGAACATCCGTTTCCGGAACCATCGCCGCCAGCTCCATTCTATCCAGAGTAGTAATCATCGCTACAGGTGATTGCGGACTGGCCGTATCCCCCAACGATACATTCAGATTTCCTACCACCCCACTGATAGGTGATCTGATCACACACTTATCCAGCCCCTCGCGGGCAATACTGAGCGCTACCTCCGCCTGAGCAATGGCTGCTTCCGGGCTACCAGCAGTCAGACTGTCATAGGTGGCTTTAGCCGTCTCCAGTTCCAGATCCGAGGCAGCTCCGGCACTATGCAACTTCTTGACTCGTTCATAAGCCCGCCGGGCTGATTCCACCTGTATATCATTGGCACGCTTCCCTACCTGGGCTGTATCCAAAGCGGCCTGGGCCTGCCTTACGGCAGCAGTAAAATCTGAACTATCCAGAACCATCAGCGTTTGACCCTGCTGCACCCGATCCCCGGCCTTGACATTAAGCGATATAACACGAGCAGCTACTTTAGGCATCACCATGACTTCGTTTTCACCGCGTACCTCGCCCGTATAAATCTGCGTTACCGAGATATCCTGCCTTCCTACCTTTTCCACCTCTACACTGAGCTTAGTGTCCTCCTCTTTCTCTTCATCTTTTTTACAGCCAGTTACCGTCATGCTCATTACCAGCACAACGCATAATAGCAATGCTATAATTCTCCTCTTTCTCACACCCGACCCTCCGCTTCTATTTTTTAAGCCTGCAAAAAACTGCGCCACCGTAATTCCGACCGGTGGGTCAATTCTATATGCATTATACCTTGCTCCTGGACAAGGAGCAATACACAAAATCCCAAACAGGGGGACGTTCTTTTTGTTTGGTTTTTGTGCAGGCAAACAGGAATACAAAGATAAAAACTTTACAAAAACGACAAGGAAATTATTTCCTGCCATTATAAGCCAGGAAAAGCTATACTTATTAAAGATATGATTATGTAAAAATTAGAAAGGAGATGAGCAGTTTGAAAAGATTATCCACCCTTTTCCTAACCCTGCTCCTGACTATGGCCCTGTGTATCCCCGCCATGGCCAATGACACCCTGATCGTAAACGACCGCAGTTATCAAAGCCCTGGCCCTACCTATGTAAGCCAGTGTACCACCATGATGCCCCTGGAAGCCATCCCCTCCATACTGGGAGCCAGTGTCAGCGTCGAGCATGAGTTTGTCGTTATAAATAAAAACGGACATACTTTAACTATGCAGCTAGGCAGCCCTACTGCCTCACTGGACGGCCAATATTTTTCCATACCCCAGCCTCCCGTACTGCAGCAGGACCAGGTCTATATCCCCCTGCGCAGCACCCTGGAAGCCCTGGGAGCAGAAGTCTTATGGAGCCCTAATGCCCCCCTGCTGATTCGCTATGAAGAACAGCGCGCCGGGAAAAGTGCCGATGAAATAATGACCGACAGTTCCCTGAAAATGATGGAGGTCAATACCTACCGTATGGTAGGTACCATGCTGATGGATATGAACGTCAGCGTCCGCAGCGCCGAAGCCGATCCAGTAGACCAATCGATGCGTGCGGGCATTGATATGGTTGGCTATTACAGTACCCATCCTCTGCAGGTCTATACCATTCAGAATATGAGGATAAAAGTCAGTGACGAGGATATTCCCCCACTGCCAGCTATATCCAGTGAATATTTTATTGACGAAAATGGCGTCTATGTAAAACTGCCCGACCAGGAATGGGCCCTCATCCCCAGCGAAGGCCTGGATTGGGAAGATCTCATCGAACAGTCCATGAACCAGGATCCCGTCCAGCTCATGAAACAAATGCAGGATATGAACATACTCAATGTCTTTGCCAATGATCAAGAACGAGACGGACAGAAATACTGGGTGATCAACAGCTCTGCCAGTGACGCCATATTCCAGAGTGAAACCTTTAAAGAGATGATGAAAATGCCGGGCATGGAAGAGGCTGATTTAGACCAACTCTTCGACGAGAATATGCAGATGAATATGACCTATTCCAGCTGGATTAACCAGGAAACCCTCTATACAGACTACATGGAAATGGAAGGCAGCTTCAGCTTCCAGATGAAGGTACCGGAAGAAAATACCGATCTGGATATGGATTGCACCATAAAAGCATCCTACCAGATGTCCGATTATGGCGAGCCCATCCCCGTACCAGATGTCAGCAACGCCCAGGAACTGGATCTGGAAGCCCCCATGGACAATCCCGCTCTGGAATTATAAGCTTAAGTCAGGAAGCCGCATGATATGCGGCTTCTTTTTTTCCCCCTGCCCACTGTATCCTGAAGCTCATCCATTATCATGTATAAAAGACCTCCCGGCAGCACCTTTTCCGGGTTTTCAGGATAGCCAGCTCTTTGGCCGTCATGGGGTACTCTTCATCCGACCTTCTGACTGCCTTTACGGTAAGTTGCCTAGTATATGGCCTACAGCAGATCCTGACCTTTTCTTTCAAGAACCAGATGGTGCCCCTATCTTTCGGGCTCTTCGGGTCTTTCCTGGGGCTGTTTTCTTTGTTTTTTCCCAGGAAACTGCAGTATTTCGTAATTTGGTCCTACTACAGTCTCCTGCAGACCACCGGCATGTCCTGGTATGAAACGACCCATATCATGAGCTTTTATGAAGTGAATTTTAACTGGCCGACATTTTTTATAGTGCTGGTGCTCTCGGTACTGTGCTATGAAATCGGGAAACGGATGTTTCTCAGCAAGGAGGTCTACCCTGGCTTATATCGTAGGGGAGGCTTCAGCCTCCCCCGGCGAAAGCATCGTAGAGGAG
>DUSB01000129.1 GCA_012840625.1 Syntrophomonadaceae bacterium | reverse complement strand
GTTTTATGGTCCTGGAACACGCAAGATGCATCCGGCAGAAACAGTTACTTATTTACCGCTGCAGCTGCATCAGTTTACGAACAAGCGTTTTTACCAGCATCGGGCCAATATTTTTGTCGGCAGTGTTGCGCCGATGGATAAGCATGGTTATTTTTCGCTTTCTCTAAGTACGGTTCTAGAGAAGGATTTGATCGAGATAGCAGATATCGTTATTCTAGAAGTAAATCCTCAAATGCCTCGTACCTATGGAGATACCCATATTCATATTTCCCAGCTTGATTATTTGATTGAAACAGATCATCCTGTTGCGGAGATTCCTCCCCCGATATTGGCTGAAGATGACTATAAGATTGGTGAATATGTAGCTGACCTGATTGAGGATGGCTCCACCCTGCAAATAGGAATTGGAAGCATCCCGGGAGCAGTGGCGCACAGCTTGAAAGATAAAAAGGATCTGGGCGTGCATTCAGAATTGTTTACCGATTGTCTGTTAGATCTTTACGAAGCAGGAGCGATTACCAATCGCCGTAAAAGCATTTGGCAGGGAAAATTTGTTACCGATATGGCTATGGGAACTCGCCGTCTTTATGATTTTCTGGATGATAATTTAGCAGTAGAATTTTTAAGTGGACGAGTTGTGAATAATCCGGAGATTATTGGTCGTAATTCGAAAATGGTTTCTGTAAATTCTGCTTTGCAGATGGATCTGAGCGGACAGTGCTGTGCAGAGTCGATTGGCCCGATGCAGTTTAGTGGAACGGGTGGTCATAAGGAATTTGTGACCGGTGCCTTGAAATCTCCGGGCGGGAAATCGATTTTAGCTTTTCGCTCTACCACTCGTGACGGAGCGCATTCACATATTGTTCCTCATTTAAGCACTGGAGCAGTGGTGACGACTTCCCGGGTTGATGTGGATTATGTCGTAACTGAACATGGTGTGGCCTGTTTGCGTGGTCTGTCCATTCGTGAACGAGTCCAGGAGCTGATTCGCATAGCACACCCGGATTTTAGAGATTATTTAAAAAGCGAAGCTAGGCGCTTAAGCATCTGGTAGCTGATGAAACAGGGCTTTTTCCATTCGCAGGGGGTAAAGGCCTTGTTTTTTTAAAAGGGAATTATCTGGTAAGTGAACAGGGGCTTGCAATAGATAGTAGCAAAAAGGAGAATAAAACTAGGCCCTTTTTGCCCTAAAAAGCAGCAAGATAGGTGAAAAATTATTGAGTAAACTAAATGTCTTGATTGTTGATAAGAATTCAGAATATAGTAGCATGCTGACGGAAGCGGTTATGCGAACCGGTATGGCAGGTCGGGTTGATACAGTTTCCAGTGGGGAAATGGCTCTGGCATACATGGACCGGCAGAATTATGATGTGGTAGTGATTGATGTGGGTTTATCTGCTATGAAGGGCATACAGATTCTGCAGGATATAAAACGCCGGCATCCCTCCACCCGGATTATTATAAGTAGTGCGCGCGAGGATGAGTCGCGTGATCAAACGGTACAGGCTCTGGAAATGGGGGCTGTAGATTTTATTGTCAAAAAAGTGGGGGTCAATCCGGAACAAAATATAGAGAAAATCAGGCAGCGTTTAAAGCAGTTGTTTGTACAATTTCGGCTGGAAGCCCTGCAGAAAACAATGCAGGGATATGAGACCAGGGTTAGAGTGGCGCCCGGGCAGCAGACACTGCAGGGGTTTGACTTGCTGCTTATTGCCTCTTCAACCGGTGGGCCTGCAGCTTTAAAAACCATATGCAGTCAATTTCAATCAGTGTTTCCTATTCCGGTTTTAATTGTTCAGCATATGCCGGCTGGGTTTACGCGCTCAATGGCTCAAAGTCTTAATAAGGATTGTGTTATGAAGGTTGTTGAAGCTTCAGAGGGGGATCTTATACGCCCGGGACAAATTTATGTAGCTCCTGGAAGTTATCATATGCTGGTACGGGGTGATCGGGCCAGCAAACCGCGCATTCAACTGCAAAAGAGTGAGATGGTTAACGGAGTACGGCCGGCAGCAGATGTACTGTTTAAATCAGTGGCCCGGGTATACCAAGGGGCAAATATACTGGCGGTCGTGTTAACAGGCATGGGCAGTGATGGCAGTGAGGGCGTTCGTGCCTTAAAAGAGACCTGCCGCTGCTATTGCCTAGTACAAAATGAGGCCAGTAGTGTGGTCTACGGTATGCCGAAAAGCGTTGTTGATGCTGGTCTGGCAGATGAGATCCTGGATATTAAAGTTTTGCCCCGGCGCATTGAGGAACTGGTATGCAGTTAATTAAAAAGAAAAATGAAAAAGATTTTTGATAAATGTAATACAAATCCCGGTGAAGGAATGATTCCCGGGATTTTCTATTTTGTTTCAAGCCGGGAAGGATAATCTTTTATGGTAACCATTTATGTCAGTGCCTCATAAAATACAGTGAAATCTACTGTAAGGGAGGCAAAGAATATGGCTTTTATTAATTTTGGCAGCCGTGTATTGAAACAGACCAGTTCGGGAACAGATGTTGAGATTTTGCAGCATCTTCTCAACAATCTGCCAGACTTTATTGCTCCGCCGTTAGCAACGGATGGTATATTTGATGTAAAAACTAAAGCATCTGTGGAAGCATTTCAGCAGTATTTTGGTCTGCTTGTTGATGGTATAGTGGGGAAAAACACTTTTTTGTACCTGGGGCAGCCTACCTCAACTTATCTGCCGAGTGGTGCCCTTCTTTTTGGTTCCCGCACTTTAAAAAAGGGGTTGCGGGGCAGAGATGTATGGGTTCTCCAGAATCGGCTGGCCAGTACGAGCTGTAAATATGCACTGGCACTAAGCGGTCCTGCAGATAGTATTTTTGGCAGTAAAACGCAGGCCGCGGTAAAACTTTTCCAGAAGGATTGCGGTATTACTCAGGATGGGATTGTTGGACCGATTACCTTTTTCCAGTTGTATCTGCATACTTTCATGGGGGGCCGTTTACTGCAGCGGAACCGTGCGGATCGCAATCAGGGTTATGATGTTTATTTCCTGCAGCACCATCTGAAAGAACTTGGCTACTATGATGCTGCTCTGGATGGAAAATTTGGGCTGGTAACACAGTCAGCAGTAAAAGCCTTGCAGCAGGCCAGCGCTATTCAAGTGGATGGCATTGCAGGACCGCAGACCTATTATCATCTGGGATCGTTATAGGGTAATAAGGAGGGGAGGACAGCACTGCCTCTCTTCCTTGTCAATTCATTTCCATCCTCCATCCACACCAATAATCTGTCCGTTGATATAGCCTGCCGGGTCAGAAAGCAGGAAGCTGCACAGAGTGGCAACATCCTCCGGGTACCCCAATCGGCCTGCAGGGATATCGGCTGCCAGTTCTTTTTTTTCTTCTCCGGTTAATTCGCTATCCAGCATAGCGGTTTGAATAGGTCCAGGGGCGATGGCGTTAACGGTAATTCCACTAGGGCCTACTTCAGATGCTAGGGATTTGGTCAGGGCGATGAGCCCTCCCTTGGAAGCTGCGTAAACCGATTCAAACGATGCCCCGCATATACCCCAGGTGGAGGCAATGTTTACAATGCGGCCAAAACGGATATGAATCATATGCGGTAGAGCTCTACGGCAGCATAAAAAAGGTCCTTTCAAGTTGACGTTCATAATTCTATCCCAGTCTTCTTCACTGGTATCCGTAAGCAGGCAGCGTAAATCCACTCCGGCATTATTGACCAGATGGGTTACTGGTCCCAGGGTATTTTCGATGTCTTTAAACATATCTTCAACGGCGTCGGATTGACTGACATCTGCACATACGGCCCGAGCTGGTACGCCTGCCTGCAGGCATTTATGCATCAGGTTCTCGGCTGCCTGCTGGGAGTGATGATAATTGATGGCTACCGACCAGCCTTTTTGCGCCAGTTCCATAACAATAGCCTGCCCGATTCCACGACTACCACCGGTTACTAGGCAGACCGGTTTTTTATGTATCATGATTTATCCTTCCTGCAAAAAGTATTCACCTATTCTGATCATACCGCAGGTCGGTGCCAGTTATCCAGCCTGTGGTGTAATGAGGCTGATTATATCATTTCCAATCCCTTTTGGCAAAAACAGGCAACAGCGCAGAAGAAGACAAAAAAAGGACCAAAAGGTTTATTTCCGCAGAAATAATTTTGCAAAAAGGAATATATGATAATATAATAAATAATTCAGGGGGATGGATATTTTTAGCAAAAATAAAAACAACCAAAAAGAAAGGGAGATGAATGATGGAACAGTTTAAGCTCAGGTATAGTGATTGGGAGTATCTGGCACCCCTGTTGGCAGCGATTGTGGATACATATGAGCAGGGAGCCTGTTTTTTTGCCACAGATAGGGAAAAGGTGATTTTTAAAAAAGGAACCGAGAAGTTCGACGTTCCAGGGACGGAGGTAGGCACACCCAATCAGGCGGGCGGAGCAACAGATCAGGTTATGCGTGATGGTAAGGTAAAAACCATTCAGTTTGATGCCGATGTCTATGGTGTGCGGGGGAACGTTCTGGCAGGTCCTCTGTGGTCTGATGACTATAATGAAGTGCTGGGTGCCTGGATTTTGGCTACTCCAAGGATTCACAGTCTTGTTGCGGCTTTTGATAGTTTTGCTCCTCTGCTGGTAGAAATGTTTCCAGAAGGTGGCATGATGTACATTACTAACCTTAAGCAGATTATCAGGAGGCATGTTTCAACTAACTTTCATATTGATAATCTGCAGGTGGGTGATCCAGTTGACGGATTACCGCTGGTCAGGGAAGTTATGGACAAAAGAAAACAGATCAGCCGGGAACTGCCGGCAGAAAAATATGGAGTTCCGGTACTGGCAGTTGCTGATCCGATAATGGATGAACAGGGTAGTATAATCGGTTGTTTCGGTTTATTAATTCCTAAGACTATGGCGGCAAGTGTTAGAGAGATGTCAGAGAACCTAGGCAAGGGGTTGACGGAAGTCTCGGCGGCTATGGAAGAAATGACTGCATCCGCATCTGAAGTTGCTCATCAGCAAGAGCTATTAAATAATGAATTAGATAAGGTGAGCAAGCTGGCCAGTGAAATCAATCAGGTGCTGGTTTTTATTAAGGAGATTGCTGATGAGACAAAAATGCTGGGCTTAAATGCGGCTATCGAAGCTGCCCGTGCGGGCGATACGGGGCGGGGATTCGGTGTGGTAGCGGAAGAAATTCGCCGGCTTTCCGATCAATCCAAAGAAACGGTGGTAGAAATTCGCGATTTAATTCAGCGCATTGAAGAATCAATTAAAGCAACTCTGAAATCATCTGCGGTAACGCTGGAGACCACCCAGCAGCAAGCGGCAGCTACCGAGGAAGTCAACGCCAGTACAGAAGAGATGACCAGTCTGGCTGAACAGCTAGATCATCTGGCAAGCGAATTATAAGTGTTATATCACCAATATTTTTAACTAGGCATCATTACTAGCCGGCAGGTGTACCTGCCGGCTTTATGTTTGACGATATGCAAAGGCTTTTACTCGCTGAATAAACGAGGGTACTATGTGCTGAAGCGCAAGAGAGATAATGGTTTAAATGAAAGAATAGTCGAGGATTATGTTCTAAATTATTCCACTGAATACATACAATACGAAGAAGCAGTATGGGTTTAAGGACTAAAAGATGGATGTTATTTTGGGCCCAAGGATCTTTTGCATACGGTTAAAGACTGGAAATAAGCAAGTCTGTAGCGTCAAAAAGATAAGCCGGAGAAAAGAAATTAATCCCGGCGTATTTTGTAATGAAGACTTGGTTTAATAGGTTCTGTATTACAATAAAAAAATTTCCAGCCCTCTTGACATAATTTACCAATGGATTAAAATAAAAAGCATCCCAACGTAAATCTGATGCTTTTGCGGCAGGACTTTTAATAGCGTCATCTTAGTTTTAAAAAAGTGTTGTGCAACCTCTGTGCTGTTAAAGGAATTGCAAAAGGAGATAGACTTTATGCTTGCTGGTGATTTTTGCAAGGAATTGGATAAAATCAATCTCCATGACCATTGCTCTCTTATTTATGAATCAGAAAAAGAATGGCAGGATATCGTTCTTGCCTTTATTATACAGGGTCTGGTAAAGGGTGAAAAATGCGTTTATGTTGTTGATAAGCGGGAAATAGATTATATCGCTACCTGTCTTGCCAGTAAAGGTGTAGATGTATCCCGGGTAATAGAATCAGGGCAATTACAGTTTGTTAAACCCCAGGAAATAATTGATATAAACAAAACTAAAGATCCTGATGCAGTTATAAACATCTACTTACAATGGCTGGATTCTTTTATGGCGGAAGGGTATAGTGCGATTCGCATTACCAGTGAAGCGCTGTTTAGGATTGCGGATTATCAGCCTAATAAATTTTTAGAACTACAGTTAAAACTCAATCGTGATGTCTTTCCTTTCTACCCCTTGATAGCCTTATGTCAGTATCATCGCTATAATGAGCATCCAATGATTCTTCGCGATGCCCTTTTTTCTAATATCTGGTTGATAAAAAACTATAGGATCTTCAGGAATCCATTCTACATTTCCCCTGAGGTCTATTTTCGGGAAAAAGGTAAGGCCTGGGAAGCCGAATACTGGTTACGTACCCATGAAACGCTGTTAGAATCAGAAGAAAGATATCGTTTGATCGTGGAAAACTGTCTGGATATGATCAGCATTTTGGATGCCAGCAGTTTTGAAATGTTGTTTGCCAGCCCTTCCAACTATTCCACCCTGGGCTATCTGCCTGAACAGATGATCGGGTATAACTGTTTGGATTTCATACACCCCAAGCAGCAGCAGGAAGTCAAAGCTACCTTACAAGAAGAGATAGCCAGGGGGGAGGTAGAAATGGTTTTTCAGATAAAAAAGAAGGATGGAGCCTTTCTGTGGCTGGAGACAAAAGGTAAGGTAATTCACCAGCAAGGAAGTGAGCAGATTATTATATTTGGTCGCGACATTCATGAAAAAAAGCTGGCCGAAGAAGCCTTGCGTAGGAGTCGGCAGCAATATAAAAATCAACTTGCCTACCTGAACACCTTGATTAATACCATGAATGAGCTTTACATAACCTATGATAGAAAGGCCAATCTTACCTTTGTTAACCAGCGGATGCTGGAAAAGCTTGGCTATAAATTCAAGGAAGTTATAGGAAGATCGGTGCTGGATTTTCTCCCCCAGGAAAATAGGGAATTTGTTAGCAGGCAGATTAGAAAACGCCTGGATCGAGGTGATATTGGCAGTTTTGAGCAATATATTCTTCATAAAGATGGCAGTCAATTATTGCTGAAAGTAAAAACTTCTCCGATTATAGCAGACGAGGAAATTGTAGGCGGGCTGGTACTGGCTGAAGACATTACGCAGCAGCGCAAGCTGGAACGTCAGATGGCCCGGCTTGCTCAGTTGAACACAGTGGGTGAGATAGCCGCCAGTATTGGCCATGAAATACGCAACCCAATGACGACAGTGCAGGGATTCCTGCAGATTATGAGTCAGAATAAAGACTTCCAGGATCACCAGGCTTATTTTGAGCTGATGTTGGAGGAAATGGCCAGGGCCAATTCCATTCTGGAAGAGTTTTTAACCCTGGCTAAAGATAGGGTAGTGGATTTGCGATTATGCAATCTCAATTCAATCATCAAAACGATGGCCCCCTTACTTATTGCTGATGCAGTAAATGGGGATAAAAATATAAAGCTGGATCTAAAGGATGTACCTGATTTGCTCCTGGATGAAAAGGAAATTCGTCAGCTGGTCCTGAATCTGGTGCGCAATGGTCTGGAAGCCATGCATCAGGGAGGAACGGTTACCATCAGCACCAGTAAGCAAGGGGATGCGGTGCTGATGTCGATAAAGGATGAAGGAGCAGGCATTGCAGCAGAGGTTTTGGATAAATTGGGCACACCATTCTTTAGCACCAAGGTCAATGGTACGGGGTTGGGCCTGGCAGTATGTCATAGTATTGCCACCCGTCATGACACAGAGATCATAGTCGATACCAGCAGTAAAGGCACTACCTTTCATATCCCTTTCCGCTGCTCCTTTCGCCAGCCACATAATTCAGCTGCAAACTATGCTGGTTCTAATGAAGTTCAAAGGGAACACCCGTTAATATGCCCTGATCCTGTTCAAGTAGATGCAAAGCCAGTGAAAAAAGAGTATAAAGTTTAAAGTCAATGTGCATTATGTATATCAATCAATTAATAATCTGATTGCAGTAAAACACTCATAATATTAAATATTACAGAAAAATCAAAACCGCGCTAATCCACGCGGTTGCTTGCTTTATAAATGGTCGGGGCGACAGGATTTGAACCTGCGGCCTTCTGATCCCAAATCAGACGCGCTACCAAACTGCGCCACGCCCCGCACTCCTAAGATGATACCATCACTCAAATTTAATTGTCAATTGCTTTACCGGATTTCTGTCTTTTTTAAAGATCTGCTGGGGGCGACGGCTTGATTTCTTTTTCGTTCTTGAAGCTTAATATTTAGCTCACAGACTTCTTTCAGAGTCGGCTATAGCTGGTTTATTTACTGGTAAAGATAGGAAGTTTTGTTTTTGCTAATGCGATTGCAAATCGCTTGCGCCCGGCTCTATACCTACGCAAGCATAGGAGAGCAGCGACTCTGTCGGAGCAAATGTGAATATTATAACAACATGGAAAGCTATAGATACATAGATATTTGCTTCCATTTTGATTACAATATTATTAGAAGGTTTAAAATTGCTAAACTATTCAATCAATTCGCACTCATTTAGCGGGGGGGAGTTTATTGTCCAGGATAGCTTTACAAGCACCCTGTCCCTGTGGCAGCGGCAAAGAATATGGACAGTGCTGCGGCCAGATTCACCATTGCCAGCTTATCCATTTTCCACGCGGCAAAAGAAGCAATTATCGTACCCTTATTGAAGGAGCACTGGCTGATCTACTTAAGTATGCACGGCACTTTTTTGCCAGCTGGGAAGATTCAGCCCATATACGATTTTTATCAGCATCTCAAACCAGCAGCTTGAACCGTACCTGGACGAATCTGTTTTATGAATGGTTTGTTCTCAATTTCAGGCCTTATCCGGATGTTTCGCCGGTTCTTGATTTCTACATGGTAGAGCATGAAGAGGATTTACCTGAGCGCCGGATGCAGGTTTTGCAGGCACTGAAAGCTTCGTATTTATCAATCTACCAAGTTTCCTGGATAAAGAATAATACTGTGGCCACAGTTGACATCTTTACTGGCAATGAGCATATTATTGAGCGCGATTTCGGTTCGATTACGCAGTTTATTGAAGAAGGGACTCTTCTTTTAACCCGTATTATCAACATTGATAATGTATCCATTATTACGGGTAAACCAATTATGATTTATGCGGAACAGAGGCAGTATATCTGTGAAGAGATTCAAAGTGCACGGATTTATGAGAAGATAGGAGATATCGAATGTTTCCTGCGTGAGTATGGACATATCACCTGTGGTTTGGTGTTGGATATTCTGAATGGAGTAAAAAAATATCGCATTAAAGTGAACAGCATGCTGCTGCATGACAGTGAACGCAATCATCTGGTAGAACAGATCTTTCATCAGAAACATTTTCGTTTATTAGATCCAGAGGCACAATGGCTGAAATTTTCCTGGATTGTAGGCAAGGGAGGCTTTCGTCGTTTATATATCGGCAGCAACAGCCTAGTGCTGGCAGCGGAAGAAAGTGCAGATTTAAACTGGGCCCGGGATCAAATTGAACCGCTGCTTGGGCAGCCCTGTGAATCAGAGGCATACTGCTGGGAGGAGGGAATTCCTTTTCTGCACGCTGATGATGCCGAGGAATTGCAGATTGAATTAATGTATGATTGTTATCTGGAAGAATGGTTAAGCTTGCCCCATCCCGAATTAGGCGATTTAACGCCCCTGGAAGCGATGCAGGATATTCATGGTAGGGTTCTGCTGGAAACCCTGTTAAACGACCTGGAGGGGCGAGAGCTGCGGGCTAGAAGTCGGGGGGAGTATTTTTATCCCACTGCGGTTATCCGTAAAAAGCTGGGGATGGATCGTAACCGGGTGTGTAAAGAACTGCTGGATCCACGTGCCATTTGCCTGAAAGTGGAACGGCATCGTGCCCATCAGCAGCTCAGCCCATATATCACTGCTTATAACTGGTATAATGATGATTATGCCAGGGTTGCCATTGCCATATTTGATATGTATGGTTATGAAAAAGAAAATCACTGGCGTCTGGGCTGGCTGCTGTATATCTGGAATGAATTTACCAGTATCTATTACCCGCGGATTTCTCGCCTGAGCTGCTGGATTGCTGCTTTAGAACATACCCTTTCCATCTGCCGGGGTGAACATTCTGATCTTAATCTGCTGGCTGAAACCTATGGTGTGAGCAGCAAACTTAGCAAAAATGCCCAGCTTATGACCCAGCATTTTGAACGTTTTCCCCTGAATTTCAATAAAGAATTTATGTGTCATCCAGAGTGGCAGGAAATGAACCAGTATGAGATGACGCAGAGTTATGATGAAGTAGCACAGCATATGAATCTTTTTGCCTATACCCTGCGTACCGGTACGGATCTAAAGCAAATGCAGGCTCGAACCTGCTTCTATCATCCGGTGAACCAGCAGGCTCATTTCTGGAAGGGCCTGATTCAAACTACCTATGAGGAATTTTTTCATGATTGGTTTCTGCTGGACTTTATACAGGAAAGTGGTTCTACCATCGCCAATTTGTTTTGGGATGAGCAGGGCTGTCGTTTTCCGCCCTATCTTCGCTCTGCAGCATGGCATGTTATGGTAAGCTATATAAATGCTTACCGCATTTTCCCTTCTGGTCGAAAGGATTTGATTTTTGAAGATTTGTTTACCGGTAAACAAACGCTGGTTTATGGCAATTTTGGTGATGATGTTCATCAGGATATTGTACCAGGCATGATAGGGATTACACGGCTGCTGCCTATGGGTGATCGTATGTGGGTCAGGGACCCCATGTTCATAGTCTTGCAGGATATGGAGGCAATTTTCAAAAAACATCTGGACTTTTTAATGGAAGATATGAACATTAAAGATAGCAGTGATGATCGCTATTTAAAGCGTCGCGGGCAATATATTATTCAGGCCTACATCCGCGCGGTGGATGAATTTGAACAGGAAGCGGTTAAAATAATAAACCAGCCCCTGCAGATTAACTGGCAGTTTGGCTATATTATAAACAGGGTGGCTGCCTGCAAGCGACTTTGTGAAAGCAAGCATTTTACTCTATTGTATAGAAACGATCAGTTTTGCAGTTTTCTCTGGACGCGTTTTACAAATATGAAGATCAGCAGCAACCAGACTTATCAATGGGGATATGCACTACTGGTGGGTGATATTCTTTATTTAGCAGCTGCTCCAGGTAAGGATCTGGAAGCCTTTAAAAAAGATATACGCAAAGCTTTCAAGCATGATGATATCGTGGTGACCTTTCGCCAACTGTATGCGGAGTATGGTTTATTGAAGAACCTGCAGAGCCAGATGGTGGTGGATTTAGCTGAATTTTTTGATCAGCAGCCAGCCTTATCAATAGTACTGCTCAGACAGGATTACTTTAAAGATGAAGCAATGGAATGGGAGCAGGGGATTTTTCTCTTGAAACTGGGAGCTCTGATGATGAATTACCTGGAGGAGAAAAAAAGCGGCCAGGAAAATTAATCTTTTTGGCAGTGAAATACAGAAAAAGGATAATCTCTTACGTAATAAAAATAATTTGTTAAAAACATGGTAAATCGCTTGACTTGAGCAAGCAATTTTTTTATCCTTTATAGAGAAAAGCTTTGAGTGCGGAAGTAGCTCAGTGGTAGAGCATCGCCTTGCCAAGGCGAGGGCCGCGAGTTCGAATCTCGTCTTCCGCTCCATAGACTTTAATGCCTCGGCATGTGCCGGGGTTTGTGTTTTTGTATACTTTGCATGGAGTATCCTTGATGGAATTTTTCTTATATAATATGCATTCCAGATATATATCCAGGGCAGCCTGGCCGAGATTTTAAATAACGTTAGGAGGAGCATAAATGAGCGCCAAGTTGGAAAAAATAGAGAACAATGAGGCATATTTAGAAGTTGAAATTGATGCCGAAACGTTCGAGGAAGGCTTAGAAAAAGCTTATAAAAAGGTGGTAAAACAGGTAGCTATTCCCGGTTTCCGTAAAGGTAGAGTTCCTCGTCAGCTGATGGAAGCCCATTTTGGTAGGGAGATTCTTTACGAGGATGCTCTGGAGTATGTAGTTCCGGATGCTTATGAGG
>DUSB01000128.1 GCA_012840625.1 Syntrophomonadaceae bacterium | reverse complement strand
TTGTACAGCTGGTGTGGTTTTCTACCCCATAAGCGGCTCCGGGAAGGCAGTAATCCATAACCATACCAAAAAGTGGACCTTGAACATATACTTCCAGTGGATGAACCGCTGAAAGTGCAGACAGGATATGTTCACCAGGTAGTTCCAGCGACAGGCTTACCGAGGATGCCCCCTGCTCCATAACCCAGTCAATGGCTTTCTGGTTGCACAGGTTTAAGCCACTACCGGCCTGAACATCTATCCTGGTATGCCGGGTAAAATAGTAAAAGGAACCCCATTCATGAACTATAACCCCATCAGCCCCAACCTTTTCAGCCAGACTCAACCAGTTGTTCATTTTGCTTCGTTCCTGCTGGGTAACGATTCGGGGCAGCTCTAGATAGCAGTCTACTTCTTTCCGGCAGGCGTCTTCTATGATGGCTTGTAGAGATTCTTCGTTCCAGGCAAAGCGGAGCTGGCGAAGATTTTCCAGGCCAAAAATCAGTCTGTCTGCCCCTGCATCTATAGCCTGCTGAGCCGCCTCTGGATTGGCTACTTTAACACTAATAATAGGGATATCCAGGCTGCTTTCTATCCCGTTATCTCTTTTATCCTCACTCAAGTCCCTGAGTATGGGAGTAAGCGGAAGTGCTGCGGTGGGAAAGGGGGGCTCTCTTTTACCATCATAACCAATGGATTCAGGTCCCGTTCTCCCCAAAAGACTGCCGGCTGTATAATTACGCACGCGATGTTCCTGCAGTTCGCTCCAAGCTTCCTCATTCATGGTATAGGCATCCCCATCAGCTGCCATGCGATCCAATGCCTCCCGGTAAATGCTCACTATATGCCTGAGATAAGAAGCCTCTCTCATACGTCCCTCAATTTTTAGAGAACTTACGCCTGCCTGAACAAGCTCACTAAGATAGGGATATAAACACAGATCATGATGAGCCAGCCAATAATAAAATCCTTCAGGGACAGCATTTTCCTGGATCCTAAATTGATAGGGCCAGCGGCATGGTTTCCTGCACATACCTCGATTTCCACTGGCACCAGCAAGAAAGCTTGACATCCAGCACTGCCCAGCATGAGAGATGCATAGATCGCCATGAACAAAGTATTCAATATCCAGCTTGCTATGTTTATAAATAGATCGTATTTCTTCCAGACTTAAGTTTTTAGACAGAATAACTCTGCGAAAGCCTTGTTCCTGCAACAGGTTTACCGCTTCACTGCTGCTAACACCCATCTGAACGGAGGCATGCAAGGGAATCCTCAGATCCATTTCTCGTACCAGCCAGGCAACCCCGGGATCCTGTACAATAAGGGCATCAACATCAGCCTGCTCCAAAAAAAAGAGATAATCCGCTAAAAGATTCATCTCCTGATCACAATATAAATTATTTACCGTTACATATAACTTCTTCCCTTGCTCATGCAATATATAACTGGCTTGAATAATTTCTTCCTCAGAAAAATTGAAATCTGAACGCAGCATGCGCATATTGAAATTTTTCCCACCAATATATACGGCATCTGCCCCAGCATCAGCAACTGCCTGAAGAACCTCCATTTTTCCTGCTGGTGCCAGCAATTCTACGTTATGTTTCAACATTGATTACCCCTTTAAGATTTCATAGTAATAAAGTATATAGTAAACTTACGACAAGTCCACGCACCAATTCAACCGCGAGAATGGCGATGATAGGGGAAAAATCAATTCCACCTGCCGCTGGAATTAACCTGCGAAAAGGCCCCATAATCGGTTCCGTAACATCATATATAAAACGAATTAATGGCTGATAGGGATCGTGCCTTACAAATGAAAGAATACACCGAAAAATGATCAGCCAGACGAGTACACGAAAAATAAGATCCACAATCTGAATAATTGTCAGCACGGCGGTCTCTCCTTCATTCAATCATGTTTACCAAGCTCAATAGAACGATAATAGGCTTCCTCTATAGCATTAAAGAATGCAGCACGAACGGCGCTTTCTTCCAGTTTTTTAACACCGGCAATAGTGGTTCCGCCCGGAGAGCAAACCTGTGCTTTTAGAACAGCGGGATGATCGTCCTGATCTTCCAGCATCTTAATACTCCCGCGAATGGTCTGCAGTACCAGATTGCGTGCGGTATCATAACTAAGACCAACCTGTACCGCAGCATCCATCATAGCTTCTACTATAAGAAAGACATAAGCAGGCCCACTGCCGGAAACAGCGGTAACCGCATCCATATCTGACTCTGGTAGTACTTCAATGGTACCCACGGATTGTAGAAGCTCCTGGACAAATTCTATCTGTTCAGCATCCACATATCTCCCTGGGCTGAGCACCACCACCCCTTCACCTACCAAACAGGGGGTGTTGGGCATTGCACGGATGACAGGAACTAAACCTTCCAGGCTGGTTTCGATCTGGGACGTGGAAATACCTGCAGCTACGGATAGAATAACCTGCTTATCTACAAAGGGCTTAATATCTTGAAGTACTGTAGGAAGCTGTGCTGGTTTAACGGCCAATAAGATAATATCAGCACGCTGAACCAGATCGTCTATTTCACAAGCATAGGCTTTAAATGTTTGTGCAAACAGCCTTTGCCGCTCATCATCAATATCATGAATGACAATCTGAGCAAACTTATCACGATCCTGCTCATATATACCCTTCACAAGTGCAAAAGCCATCCTCCCACACCCAATCACTCCAAGGGTCCGGGACATTAACGCTCACCTCCAAAGTCAAAACTACCCATTGATCTGCGCATCAGAGAGCGAGAATCTCTGGTAATTTCGATGTTTGAAGGAGCAAAAAGGAAAATACTCTTTCCTAACTGCTGGCTTTGCCCATCAAGAGCATATACGGTACCGGAAATAAAATCAATAATCCGCTGGGAAATCTCCGGAGGAGTGGTTTCAAAATTAAGGATAACCTGTTTCCGGTTCTTTAAATGGTCAGCCAGAGCCTGAGCCTCTTCAAAACTCTGTGGCTCACAAACCACCACTTTCATATTTTTGTTGGTATGAATACTAACCACATTATTTCCACCTTTAATATCCTGACCTGACCCGGCTACAGCTGGCAGCTCAATGATTTCTTCTTCCACATCCGATTCGACCCCCAGCCATTTCCAAAAGTTATTCGCAATACCCATAATATAAACCTCCTGTCTGTTCGATTACCTGCTACAGGGTTCAGAAAGCCTCTAAACTATAGAATTCGATCTATTTAAAAAGAGCTGTGCCAACTCTAACTAGGTTTGCACCCTCTTCGATCGCTATTTCAAAATCATTGGACATACCCATGGACAAATAGCGAAGCTCTACATTAGCATAGTCCCTGATACGTAGTGTTTCACGAAGCTCCCACAATTGCCTGAAAACAGGACGCGTTTCTTCCGGTACTTCTGTATAAGGCGCTATGGTCATAAGTCCATAAATTCGTAAATTCTCCAGCTGTCCAACAGATTCCAGAAATGATTTTACATCCGCAGGATCCAGTCCTGCTTTTTGTTCTTCGCCAGCTATATTCACCTGCAATAAAGCCGGCACTTCAATACCAGCAAAAGCAGCACGTTTATTTAATGCTTCTGCCAGCCGCCAACGGTCAAGGGAATGAATCAAGACCGTTCTTCCCACTACATCCTTAACCTTATTGGTCTGGAGACGACCGATCATATGCCAGCGCACGCCCGGCAGTGCATCTGCCTTTACTTTCAATTCTTGTACACGATTTTCTCCAAAATCCTTTATGCCAAGATCAGCTGCTATAGCTGCTGTCTGCACATCAATGTTCTTACTGACTGCTATCAAAGCAATATCTTCCCGACTTCTGCCACTTTTTTTAGCAGCCTTTTCAATACGCTGTGAAAGATGTTTAATATTTTGCTGAAGTTTTTCCCTTTCCATTTCTATCACCTAAAAAATAAGCTAATTATTCATTTGCGGGGCGAAAGAACGACAAAATCATTATCTTCAAGCCCCTTTACCACCAATTGATCATCCTTTTTCATTAAAGTCTGAACTGGCTTAAAAATTAGTTTTTCTCCCTTTAAACAGTAAACTCCTCTTTTATTTCCTCTTTTTACTAAAGCTTTTTCAGGAATAATATGCCCTTCTGGCGATCTTTGAATGAGCTTAACATCCAAAAAGCGTTCTCTTAGCAAATCAGGATAAAATTCCTCCATGCGAACCAGTAGATAAAGCGCATTACTCTCTGTTTTGATTTTTTCGACATTGACTGTGTATTCCTGATTGTTACGAGTAATAATATACAGCTGCTGCCCTATCTGTGGTAGAAAGTCGGTATTATGATTTTTAACCTTAATACATAATCGGGTAGGGCTCAGATTATCAATGATTTTATACATTCCCTGCCCGCTTTCAATTAATGCATTAGAAGTAGGAGCTGGTTTATAATCAAACACCCTGTCCGCCGAACGTTCAAAATCAAATTGATGAAGGGCCTTTTCCAGGCCGTCAATTTGCATAGTAAAAAGACCCGGTTGATCTGCATACATAGGGGTCTTTTGATTATTACTAACAAAATAACCCACCAGAGCTCCACGGCGAACTTTTTCCAGTTCAGTAACCGCATTCTCAAAATAACCCTGGCTTTTTGCATAGTAAGTAGATTCAACCTGTAAAACGACTGCCCGTCCTTTGATCTCTTTCTCTAAAGAACCTCGTTGAACCACAATACTCTTTTGCTGTAGATCATCGGCTAACAGCCATATATATTTACCCAAAAAATAGAGTATAGCTGCTACCAGGACAAAAATTAGGCCTGTTATAATGGCGCGAATAACCTTTTTTTTGCGTTTATTCTGTAGCGTACGGCTTT
>DUSB01000127.1 GCA_012840625.1 Syntrophomonadaceae bacterium | reverse complement strand
GTCTGGCTCAACTAAAACGATCTCCAAGCGAATACACCTCACCAATTACGTTATACGATTCCTGCTCATAAGACGCTCAAAAAGAGGAACACTAACAGCACACAGCAAAAAAAGGAGTGATCACAGTGAACCCTTTTCCAAAACGGCAGTTAATTTTACTACTTTTGACTTTTTTTCTGGGAGCACTGCTCTGCCTATCCGGCTGTCAACAGCAGGCCAAAAAGCCTCCACAGGCCCCCAAAAAGCCTGCTGCACGTTCTGAAGTGAAATTATCACAAGAAGTGGCAAAGTACAAGTCTGAACCAACCATCTCTTTATACAAAACAGCTACGGGTGAGGTGGAAGAACTGAAAATGGAGGATTATCTGAAAGGAGTGGTAGCAGCAGAAATCGGCCCTAAATATCCCATGGAAGCTTTGAAGGCACAGGCGATCATTGCCCGCACCATGACCCTGGCGCTGATCGAATATGAGAACGGAACCCGGGGTAAACATAATACCGAGGCTTCTGATGATCATACCGAATTCCAGGCTTATGATAAAAAAGCAGTTACTGATAAAATCAGTCAGGCGGTTGACGAAACCCGCGGACAGGTTCTGCTGCAGAATGGTAAATTTATATATGCCCTCTTTCACTCTGCTTCCAAAGATAAAACCGCCAGCATCGAAGAAGGGTTCCCTAAATTAAAGGACAAAGCACCTTACATCCAGCCGGTTCAAACCAATGGGCTCAAGTATGCCCCCAGAAAATACCACCGCTGGAAGGTTAAAATACCAACAAAAGAAGTCATGGCCGCTATGGGAATCAAGGGAAATACCCTGTACGATATAGGCATTGTAGACAAGGGGCCTTCCGGCCGCGCCCTGACTATTGGCGCCAATAATGGAGCCGTACGAATCTCTGCCGTTGATCTGCGTGAAAAGCTGGGCTTTGATCGGCTGTACTCCACCGCCTTAAGTAATATAAGCATTAAAGGCAATAAGGTAGTTTTTGAAGGCGCCGGCTGGGGCCATGGCTGTGGCATGGAGCAATGGGGTGCTTATGGTATGGCCAAAGAAGGGAAGAACGCCCGTGAAATTGTAGAGCACTACTTTCCTAAAGCCCGCTGGGTTCAGTTGTATAAATAGTCTGCTACAAGTTCAGTAATCATGTTTGAACAAGAACAAACTATACCAACCAGCAAGCCCCCTGCTGCTGAAATATTTCAGCAGCAGGGGGCTATTTTTTCATATATGGGATTGAGCTTGAATAAAACAAGCCTTATTGCTCTCTTTTTGAAAGAGAGCTGCCGGTATATCCTGGTAATTGGCTGCCCGCAAAAACGCATCAATAGCTGGATGCTGTTTAAATTGATGCATATAGTTCCAGAACATCAGATCAAAACCCGTTTCCGGCCGGGCCGCTTCATCCAGCCAGCCCGATTCTACAGCAAAAAATTGAGTAGCCGCTGCACCTGCCAGACTGATACGGTAAATCAGATCCTGGGTGCTGGCACTCAATTCTGTGCATATATAGAAGCGGCATAAGAGTGAGCGCACTGGATAAACAGTGCATTGCCTATGATGCAGAAAGACGCAGGGCCCGGACTTTAATCTGATCAGGCCTTCCTGCCGGCTAACTGGGTCGCAGTACTGCTGCAGGAGGGAAAGGCCATCTATCTTCAGAGTCACAGCCATCTTTTGAAAAGAGATTAAATCCGGGGTCACATCAGCAGCATCACAGCAATTACTGGTACAAGCCCTGCAGGCATCATAGTGTCCACGGGCATAGGTTTTATATATCGTACGATCATCGCAAAGCGGCTGCCAGGCATCTAAAACATCCTGCAGATTAGCTTGCGAGTCCAGAATGTCCAGATGTATTACTGCTTTTCCCTCTTCATTGATGATAGCAAGTCGTGCTGGATTCATTCCCATACAACATCCTCGCGGATTACCCGGGCTGGATTGCCTCCTACCAGTGTATAGGGCGGTACATCTTTGGTAACCACTGCATTGTTGGCAATAATCGCCCCTTCCCCTACGCGAACACCCTTGAGG
>DUSB01000126.1 GCA_012840625.1 Syntrophomonadaceae bacterium | reverse complement strand
TCTCATAGTTTATCAGGCGGGCAGCCATTCCGCCTCCAGGGTTGTTGACAAAATAAACCGTGGTACAAATTCCGATTGCAATAAAGAGAAACACGGGTCCCCAATCGCGTATTATTTTTTCAAGCGGCATCGTTCTTCATCAACTCCAGTAGGTAGGTGAACGATATGATCCCACAGGGTGAATAATTTTCATCGACTATGATAACATAGCGTTCTCCGTAATTAAGCATGGTGGATAAGGCATCACCTAGAGTGGCTCCCGTATCCACAACACAGCCATCTGTTTCCAAAACATCAGCAATATCAGCCTGATCTTTAAGAGCAGATAAAACATGTTTGTGTACCACACCGATTAAGCGATTGTTATCGTCGACTACAGGTACAGCAGGAAGCTGGGATGTAATCAAAAGCTCACGGGCTGTATCTACCGGACTATCAGGCTTTAAAGTTTGGATGGGCTTACTATCAATAACTTCACGGGTTTTAACCAGATTTAAGCGTTTAATAGCACGATTCCCACCTATTAATGCTGACACAAAATCATTTTTGGGTTCACTCAATAATTGATCAGGAGTATCTAGCTGAACCAGATGACCAGCGCGCATTACTGCGATGGTATCTCCCATTTTAATTGCTTCATCAATATCATGGGTGACAAAAACCACGGTTTTCTTGAGCTCTTCCTGCAGTCGTATAAATTGGTTTTGCAGGTGGGTGCGGGTAATCGGATCTACAGCACCGAAAGGCTCATCCATCAAGAGAATGTCAGGATCGGCCGCCAGAGCCCGGGCTACTCCTACCCGCTGTCTTTGTCCTCCACTTAAGCTGGCAGGTTTACGGTTTCTATATTCAGCAGGATCCAGACCTACCAGATGCAATAATTCATCCACCCGGTTTTGGATCTTTTTTTCGGGCCATTTCTTTTCCCGGGGAACTGTGGCCACATTATCAGCAATGGTCATATGGGGAAAGAGACCTATTTCCTGAATTACGTAACCGATATTCTGCCGCAACTCTACTGGATTCATCTTCTGGTTATCCTGTCCGTTTATTAAAATAGATCCTCTGGTGGGAGTCACCAGTCGGTTAATCATTTTCATGGTAGTGGTCTTTCCACAACCGGAGGGACCCACCAGAATGCATGTTTCACCCCGGGTAATATGTAGGTCTAAATTATTAACAGCTGGTGTATCATTGTTTTTATATATTTTCGTAACTCCATTCAAGCGAATCATGAGTGATGCCTCCTCTCCTTAAACCTGGGATCTGTATTCGACCCATTTTAGAATCTGATCCAATATAATAGCTAATAGTGAAACAAATATAGCTCCTACCAGAACGGCATTTATATTCCACTGAGAAATTCCTCGGAATATAAACACACCCAGACCTCCAGCCCCAACTACCGAAGCAATGGCTGCAATTCCTACCACCATAACTACAGCCGTTCGAATGCCAGCCATAATGATAGGCCAGGCCAAAGGCAGCTTTATTTTACTCATAATGCTTGCTTCATTCATACCCATTCCATGGGCAGCTTCAATGATGGCGGGATCGATTTCTGTAATACCTACATAAGTATTTCTTACCACTGGTAAAAGGCAATAAAGGATTAAAGTAAAAACCCCGGTCTTGAAACCGATACCGAAAAGGGGTAAAAACAATCCGAACAAAGCCAGGCTGGGGATAGTCATGATAATCTGGCATACATATAAGATAGCAGGGGCCAGAACATCATAATAGCTTATCAATATTCCCAAGGCTATTCCGATAGCGATTGCTATAAGTACCGCCACCACTACCAGAAGACAATGTTCCAGACTGAGTTGTAGAATTTTATCGCTGTTGGCAGCCATGTAAGCGATAAGGCTATTATCGCTTACGCCATATATGAACATAACAGTACCACCGTCCTAGAATGGAAAGTATAATAACAGAAAATTATGATAATTAGGATAAGGGAGTAAAATGCGCAGGCGGGATGTGTATTTTAACGTTTACATCCTTACTACGCTTACGAGGTTAGTTGATGGGTTCGGGTCGTAAGGTAACCCTTCTTAAGATGTTTCACCCCTGTAGTTCGTTCCCCCGCTTCTCCTTACGAGAATTAAGCGTCCATATCATTCCATACTATTAAGTCTATCAGATTAACACTTAATATGTCGAAACATAAGTGCGGTATGTTTTTACGGTTAAACACAGCAATTACGAGCAATAAAGGCGGAGAAAGTATCTTCAGGCAATTTGTCGCTACACATTAGCTTAAAAAAGATAAACATGGTCAAAAACAGAACTGATAAAACATTAGTTTGAATATTTATGCCTATGCTACTAAATAATGTAAGCTTAAAAAAGGTCCGAGTATCAATTATGGTCTAATTTATGGTATAAACTAAGTAAATAAGAATGTGGGGGAAATAAATATGAGTACGAACAAAGTCTCGGTGGAAAAGGATGGACATGTACTGTTGATTGGTATGAACCGTCCGGAAAAACGTAACGCGCTGGATCTGGATATGTACTGGGAACTGGCTACAGCTTATGGTCGGCTACACAGGGATCCGGATTTGCGCTGTGGACTCCTCTTTGCTCATGGTGATCATTTCACGGCTGGTTTAGATCTGGTACAGTGGGCCAGTGTCTTCAGTGAGGGTAAGTTACCTGATATACCGGAAGATATGATTGATCCTTTTGGACTTGATGAAGACAGAAGGCTAAGCAAGCCTCTGGTTATGGCGGCACAGGGTATCTGCTGGACCATTGGATTTGAAATGCTTCTGACCACGGATGTACGCATTGCAGCTTCAGATCTCCGCCTGGCACAGATCGAAGTCAGGCGCGGCATCTTCCCAGTAGGCGGCGCTACGGTACGTCTTTTCCAGGAAATTGGCTGGGGAAATGCCATGCGTTTTCTTTTAACAGGCGATGATATGACGGCTCAGGAAGCATACCGGCTGGGACTGGTGCAGGAAGTTACTGAACCCGGGCAGCAGTTTGACCGCGCTCTGGAGATGGCTCACCACATCTCCAAACAGGCACCTCTGGGGGTACAGGCTGTACTGCGTTCTGCCCGTCAGACGCAGGTGGAAGGGAACAAAGCAGCTTTAGCCAGTTTGTTCCCGGACATCCAGCCCATTATGCAGAGTGAGGATGCTGCTGAAGGGGTAAAAGCATTTGTAGAACGCCGCGAGGCAGTATTTAAAGGTCGTTAGGAAAAGACAAAAGGGAAAAGTAGCTTTGTTAAGCGCACCAGCAGGGGGAAATTGCTTTGCCAGTGATTTCCCCCTGACTTTGCTGTCAGCCAGTCGCGTTAAAATTGCTCCGCTTTTATCGGTTCAAGCTATCCCATATTGGTGTTGATTAATAATAGCCCACCAATACATAAAGCGATCCCTACGATACTTTGCATGGTTAAGGTTTCATGATAGAAGGCTATCCCAATAGGGATAAGCAATAGTGATACAGTGATATTAGCGATTAAGGCTCCAATACTAATGTTCCAGCCTACCCGGTAGGCCAGGAGAAAGCCTAGTTCCAGGCCTATGATGGATACTCCCAGGGCCAAGCTGGCCCAGTTAATTTTTTTTAGTTCTGCCAGCAAGGAAGTATCTTTTAACTCAAAAAACAAAAACAGCGCTGATACCAGAGTAGCGGTTAAATAGGTTATAATCAATGAAAGGATAGGGCTGGCATTGTCGGGGATTGACTTTTGAAATATATGGTAAAAAACATTGGCAATTACAGTTAAAACAATTGGTAAATAGTAATATATCATTTTTATTCCTGCTTTCCAGTTATAATATACCGGGTTCATCCCTCTGTTTGAGCACGAAAGCACTGATTCGACATTGAATCAGTATAATCCTTCTGTAAAGAAAGCAGTGCTCTTTTCCGTTCAGGCTGTAGCAGAAAGAAATTAATGCGGAACTTATAGTCCTCGAACGCCATGGAAAAATTTGCAACACAAAAAAAGCTTGCCATGCCATAATGAAAATAATTTTCTATAATAAAAGTGCGGTGGCGGAGAGCGAATCCAAAATGAATTGCTTTTTCCCACAGAAGGTTTAGAAGGATCCCGGAGTTTTATTTTAATAATAAAGATGAATAGTGAAAGACGGGTTATGTAAGACGGATAAGTTAGACATTTAATACTGTCATCTAAAGAGGGTTGATCATTGTTTAGTTACACTCTCTCCGCCACCCGGTCTTAATAAAAATCGCATTTGATGCGATTTTTTTTATGGAAATTTTGTTTCAATCCTTTATTCTGTCGGGAGCAAAAAGGATTATGCTGGCCTAGCTGCGAGGAAGCGAATACTTCTAAGTGAAAGGAATTAAGAAGCTCTACGTATAGAATAGATAGAATGAAGTTCAGGAGGTGAAGAATATGAGAATAAGAACCACGTTGTTTACAGTATTAATTATGGTCTTTTTACTGGTACCAATGGGAGACGGAGTTGTCCAGGCTGAAGAAGCAGTTTTCAGTGATATTCAAGGGCACTGGGCAGAAGCACAAATAACACAAGCTTATCAAGCTGGAATTATGAAAGGAATCAATGAGAACACCTTTGCCCCGGATGCGGTTTTAAGCAGAGCTCAACTGGCGGTATTACTTCAGCAGACCTTTGATTTTCCAATGGGGGAAGCGGCTGGACAGGCCAGTGATTTCTATAGCGATGTAGAAGATGACCAATGGTACAGCCAGGCGGTGGCAATAGCAGGAAAATATGGATTGTTGGCAGCTGGTGGTGCTGTCTTTGGCCCTGATCAGCCTGTTAGCAGATTTGAGACTGCTATGGCAATCCAGAAGTGCATGCATCTGCAAGGGGTTGTTCCTCCTCATGTGGATCGGGTGATTCCCCTTGATCTGCAAAATCCAGGCCTGGATGCGGAAGAAAAAGCCGCGGCACTTTATGTATATCAGACGGGGATTATGAAAGGCTATAACCATCAGTTTAACGGTCATGATTGGCTGACCCGGGCTGAAGGCGCTGTACTATCGAACCAGATCACCAAACTACTTCAGGATAAGGAATCGTCTTTGCTTATATGTACGTCTAAGCTGCCGGATAAGCTCTCAGAGTGGGTACAACAGCAAAAATACTATCCCGGACTCGCGGCGACAACTTACCAGGGGCGTGATTATTATCTGCTGTCAATGGGAGCCAGAAGCACTGGAGGATATAGCCTCACTGTCCAGGGTTGTGTACAGGAAGAGGGTATCTGGAAAGTAGATCTTGTGTATAAAGAACCAGCTCCAGATGCCATTGTGATTATGGTTATAACCTATCCCCATCAAGTATTTTCCGTTCCCGCAGGACAGGAAATCCATTTTACCATAAGGGATGATAAAGGTACCATTATACAAACCTTGAATACATTACAAGATACCAGTAAAGGACAAAACATTAACAGGTAAAGCGGCAAGATTTACCACAGGAAAATTATAGTGCTCGCAGATAGATGCTAAAAAGCCTCTCTCTTTTCCCAGCGGAAAAAAGAGAGGCTTTAAATCATACGGGCTTATTTCATGGCGATATTTTTAAACTGCTTAACTTGGGCGGTAATAGCGGTTTCAGTTGGCAACCGCTCCATGCTGGAAGCGCCAAAGAATCCAATCACGCCCTGGGTACGTGAGAGTACATAGGCAGCATCCTGAGGTTCAGCTATCGGACCGCCATGACAGATTACCATTATATCCTTGTTAACTTCTTTAGCGGCATCGTGAATATCCTGGACACGCTGGACTGCTTCATCGAGTGTGATGGCGGTTTGTGCACCAATGGTTCCTTTGGTGGTAAGTCCCATATGGGCGACAATAATATCAGCCCCAGCCCGGGCCATTTTTTTAGCTTGATCTACATCAAATACATACGGTGTGGTAAGCATATCCAGCTGATGTGCTTTGGCGATCATATCTACTTCCAGGTCATAACTCATATTGGTTTCTTCAATATTCTGACGAAACACACCATCAATTAATCCTACTGTTGGAAAGTTCTGTACACCTGAAAAACCCATGTCTTTCAGCTGCTGCAGGAAGACATCCATTAAGCGAAAGGGGTCAGTTCCACAAACTCCGGCCAGCACAGGGGTATGTTTTACCACTGGTAGAACTTCGCCGGCCATTTCCATCACGATGGCATTAGCATCGCCATAGGGCATTAAACCTGCCAGTGAACCGCGCCCGGCCATGCGATAGCGACCCGAATTATAAATTACAATCAGGTCCACACCCCCTGCTTCAGCGCTTTTGGCTGAGATACCCGTACCTGCACCAGCCCCAATTACAGCTTTTTTCATTTTAACTTGTTCCTTGATCCGGGAAAGAATTTCCTTTCTGCTAATAGCCAAGAAAAACAGCTCCTTTCGTTATGCTTTTATCATGTTGATAAGCTTATCTACCATAGCTTTGGCCATGGCCGGGTCGTTAATATCAGTATCCATTTCAATCAATTCCACCACCTGGGGATTGATTTCGCTGCGCAGAGTATCAAAGAGAGCCTGGTCTGCTTCGGGATCCCAGAAGGGTTGGCCTTCAATATCGATGAGGGATACGCCCTTCAAAGGCAGAAAAAGTGCAGTGGGGCCTTTACTGGCATTTAGTTTTCCCGCAATGATCTTTCCCAGCTGCTTATTCTCTTCTACTGTGGTACGCATCAAGGTAACAGTAGGATTATGCTGGTAAAAAAGACGTTGCTTATACTTTTCCGGAACCGTCTCGGGAGGTCCAAAATTAACCATATCCAGGGCACCCACTGAAACCACCTGCGGAATGCCTGCTTTACCCGCAGCCTCCATGCGATTTGGCCCGGCGCTTAGAACGCCTCCTACCAGCTCATCACACCATTCGGTGGTGGTAATATCAAGTACCCCCTGAATAAAGCCTTCTTCTATCAGGCTTTCCATGCCCTTACCGCCTGCTCCGGTGGCATGAAAGATCAGTACCTCATAGCCTTTTGCTTCCATGTATTCGCGGGCAGTCGTTACACAGGGAGTAGTTACACCAAACATCGTAGCTGCCACCAGGGGTTTTTCACCTGTTACTGTTGGCGGTAGAGTTCCTCTGGCCATCCCTGCTATCGCCAGAGCCGCGTTGCCCAGAATCTTACGGGAAAGACTGTTTAAGCCGGAAATGTCGACCACCGAATACATCATGGTTACATCCTTTACGCCCACATAAGGCCGCGTATCTCCAGATGCCAGTGTAGAAACCATTAATTTTGGCACCCCTACCGGCAGTGCTTGCATAGCATGGGTACCTATGGTTGTACCTGCACTTCCGCCCAGACTAATAATAGCTGCTACTTCTCCCTCTTCATAGAGTTTTTTCACGATATGAGCACCGCCATGCATCATTACATCTACAGCCAGGCCGCGATCATTGCGAGCCCGCAGTTCTTGCAGCGGAGTACCTCCGGCACGGGCTACTTCCTCATTGGAAATATCAGGGGCAAAAAAAGGCTGGCCTATAACTCCAGCATCGATAACCAGAGTCTGAGCTCCGGAGTATTCTATTACATCCTTAATGTACTTAAATTCCTGCCCCTTGGTATCGAGCGTACCCAGGAGCACCACCTTAGCTTTCAAAAATCATCCTCCTGTTCCTTGTTTACTTGCTGAATTATTTTAATACAGCTGTTATATTAGTATCCTGGCTTGGCTTAAACCAGCTTGAACCCACAGCGAATAAAATATTCTAGATCACTGACAGCTAGGTTTACCAGCATGAGGAAGACCAATTTACCGTGAGAATAAAACGCTGTTCTTATTGATAGAGGATTTATGTGCTCTGTTCCAGATCTTGAATCTGATTCCAGATTTCCTCGGGGCTTTGTCCGCTGGCGTTAAAGATCGGGGCATCTGTTTTAATATTCTGTATGCCCATAAGATTTTCATCGCTGCCGGAAAGAACTACGGCGTGAACCGGGGAATGTAAAGCTGATTCTACCGAAACCACCTTGCATCCCCGGGCAGTTAAGTACTCCTTTACCGGGTTAAGGTTGTTTTCCACGGCGATGATTTTGTTCATATTGTCACCTCCATCTTTTCCTACAAGCTATTTATATTATTCTGTATACAAACCAAGAAAATACATTGGCAGGCTGCTATAAAAACTATTTTCTCAATCAAATATAGAGATTGGGTCCAGACATGATGAAAAAATTAAAATTGGATAAAATGGTAGCTAGTAATATGAGGAAGTAATAAAGGGAGGATTTATATGCCATATGCATTGGTAGACCAGATTCGCATGTACTACGAAATAGAAGGAAGTGGTTCCCCGCTGGTATTGATACCCGGTATGGGTTCCAGTCTGGATGTCTGGGCTCCTTCATTTCGCCATGCTCTAAGCAGGAAAAACCGTATTCTTCTCCTGGATAACCGTGGTACGGGAAGAAGTGATGCGCCGGACAGCGAATATAGTGTACCTATGATGGCTCAAGACCTGTCAGAATTAATGGATAAAGTAGGCATAGAACGGGGACATATTATGGGCTTATCGCTGGGGGCCATGATTGCTCAGGAGCTGGCCCTCAATCATCCCCATAAAGTGGCAAGCCTGATTCTGTGTTCTACCCATTGTGGGGTAAAACACTATATCCCGTTCCCACAAGTGGATGATACAGATGATAGAAAAGACTCCAGCGATGCTTATGAAGATTCCATTATTCGCCGCATGTATCCCCGGGAATTTATTGAAAATCATCCCGATCAAATTAAAGATATTATTGACCGGGAAACCAGATACACTCCTCCCGCGCATATTTTTGAACGGATTTATCAGGC
>DUSB01000125.1 GCA_012840625.1 Syntrophomonadaceae bacterium | reverse complement strand
GTATAAGCAATTCCCCCCATCACTTGCATGCTCAGATTCACAGCATCCCAGCATTGTTCAGTAACAAATTTTTTCCCCTCAGATACCAATCTGCGGCACAGTCCAGGATCAGCACCATTATCTACGGCTTTGGCCGTGGTATACATAAAACTACGCGAAGCATCCAGTTTTACGGCCGCATCGGCAACCTTAAAACTTACCCCCTGGAAGTCTTTAATAACCGTGCCAAAGGCTTTTCGCTTAGTGGTATAATCTGTAGCAATTTCTAGCGCTGGACGTGCTGCCCCTATGGTCATGGCGGCTGTTCCTAGTCTCTCGGGAATCATCATCTGATAAAAAATACGTGCTGCCCCATCCACTTCTCCAATGACATTTTCTTTAGGTACACGAACATCTTCAAAAACAACCCTGGCCGTTCCGCCTCCGCGGCAGCCCATTAAACCATAAACATATTCAGTTTTAACGCCCATCTCTCTCTCCACCATAAAACAGGTTATTCCTTTATGGGCAGGAACCTCCATATTAGTCCTGGCATAGACCAGGAAATAATCAGCACCTTCGCCACCAACGATAAAACGTTTTTGCCCTTTAAGGATAAAGTCATCCCCATCTCTTCTAGCAACAGTGGTGGCCCCAAAAAAGTCAGAACCTCCCCGGGGTTCGGTCAAACATTCAGCCGCAAATTTTTCGCCTTTACAAATAGGTATTAAAAACCTTTTCTTTTGTTCTTCGGTGCCAAAATGAACAATGGCTTCTGTTACCACATCTCCAGTAACCCCCCAGGTACATCCAAAAATGTAACCTGGTACACATATTTCCTCTGCTACCATGATGTCAGTCTCCCAGGGTTCGCCCCTGCCACCATATTCCTTGGGCACTCTGATACCGATAAGATTACGTTTTCCTGCTTCCTGTAAGAATTCCACAGGATACTTTATCTTATCAGCATCCATATCGAGGATATACTGACGGTCTATACTCTGGACAAATTTTCTAACCTCATCGCGTAGCTTGATCTGCCCGGGACTCATCAAAAATTCAAACATAATAGCACCCCCAATAATATTATTCTTGTATGCGACGGGGGACGGTTCTCAACTGTCGCATTTTTTGCTGTTTTTACATTAGTGTGACAGCTGAGAAGCTTCCCCCGCAAGAACTTAAGCTGCCGCTGCATGATTGAGATTTTATTAGCTTTCTGTCTGGAAATCATCTTCCAGCCCATCGGGTTCGGACCTTATTTGCAGGTAATTATCAATCATCTCATCATCCATATCTGGATAGGTTTCTTTCAAATGTTGCCACCGTCTTCGCTAAGGTAGCTGTAATTTTCTCTCCTCTTTACAAAATTTTTCAATTCCCTATTTCTTCTATAAACTCATACTATATCCTGCCTGATAAATCGGTCAACAGAAAGCCGTCTTTTCTCAAAGACCTTAGCAAATGAAGAATTCCCGGGCATCTCAAGATCGTTCAGGCTCTGGATAGATGAACATCAACAGCCACTGTACCTATACAGAAAAACAGATACTTGGTACAATATTCCCACAAGAAGACCTGGCGCTGCTTTGGACAATTTTTATCTTAAGGATGATGCTATGCGTAATGTACTAAAAACTATGAAAAACCGCTTCAAACGCCGCGAACATAAAATCACCCGTGGACTGGTAATAAGTGCCACTATAGGAGCATGGGCTGTATTAGTGGTGATTATTTTATGGTTTTTAGCCTCTATAGGCTGGTATCTGCTAGCCCAGCTATGGCGACAGGAGCTTTTTGTGCCCGGCGCTGTGCTTTCTACTGTCACTGCTGGCCTAATTACACTTTTTTGGGCCATTTTGCTCAGCGGCAGTGCATTGTTGTGGACCCGTTATCACTACCAGCATTATTATAAACATAACCGGCGCCAGCTCTCGCCTCTGATCATGCAGCCAGAACAACGGCCCGGACAGGAATGGTTTTTAGATAACACATCTTCGTCTGCTGTGGCATTAATAAACAATGAGGCTGCAAGTACATCCGAAAACACAGCATCTCCTCAAAAACGCTATCCGCATGGGAGCCTTATAATGAATAAAGAATTACAAGAAGATTTTAGAGATAAAAGAGGGAAGATCGTTCTGCCCCAGGGAGAAGTAATTACACCGCAGATTATTGAAGCAATCACTGCCAGCCAGCTTTACGGTCAATTTGTGCTTCACCTGTCACAGCAAGCCTTAGATACTATCCAGGAAAGAAGGTAGAAAATGACAAACATTATCACTTACCTTAGCTGGTATGTTTTTCTTTATCCTTTTGCTTTGAGCATCATATGGGTTGTTCTGGGGTTTTATTTTTGGTGGCGCCGGGAAAGGGAAACTAATAAAGAAAAAAGCACCTGGCCCGATCGTTGGCCACCGATTACTATTCTTGTGCCCTGCTACAATGAGTCAGCCAGTATCGCTGCCACCTGCACAAGCTTAATGCTGCTATCTTATCCGGATTATCGTGTAGTGTTTGTTGATGATGGTTCCACTGATGATACCGCAGCTATTATAAGAAGCTTTCTGCCCTACAATCAAAATTTTCACCTTTTAAATCTTGCTGAAAACTCTGGTAAGGCCCAGGCTTTAAATTACGCTCTCGCCACCAGTGTGAACACTTCAATAACAGTGGTTATCGATGCTGATACCCTTCTTGCTCCTGCAGCTTTAAAATACCTGGTTGCTCCATTTTCTAATCAGCCGAGGCTGGGAGCGGTGGCGGGCAATCCACTGACTTTTAAACGCGATAATATTCTCGAAAAACTGCAGGCAGCAGAATTTTCTTCAATAATTAGTTTAATTAAACGTGCTCAAAGGGTCATTGGACGTGTATTTACCGTGTCCGGCTGCGTGGCTGCCTACAGGACAGAGGTACTGAAAGAAATCGGTGGTTTTTCGCCCTATACTGCCACCGAAGATATAGATGCTACCTGGCGTATACAGCGTCATTTCCATGAAGTATGGTTTATGCCGCAAGCTATAGCCTATATACAGTGTCCAGCCACGTTAAAAGGATATTGGAAGCAACGGAAACGCTGGGCTCTGGGAGGCTGGCATCTTTTACGTACACATAAAGATGTAATCAAAGACTTTAGATACCGTTATCTTTATCCAACTTATCTGGAGACAGTGCTAAGCTTTAGCTGGTCCTTTATTTTTATATTTGGAACCATATTATGGCTCTTCACCTATCTATTGGCTTCCATACCCATTGGGGTGAGCCCGCTTCCAGCCTGGCTCGGAGCACTGATTTCCATCGCCTGTATTATTCAAATGGCTACCGCCTTATATGTTAATCGCCGTTATGATCCCCAGCTGTATCGCGTTTTCTTCTGGGTCCCCCTGTATATCTTCTTTTTCTTTATTTTCGGCGCACTTACTACAGTGTGGACCGCACCCCAAGGACTGTTTGGTAGCCTTGAACAAGCCGGTAAATGGGAAAGCCCTGAACGAATAACTTTAAGCACTTAATAATAGCTTTTCTGAAAGGAAAGATCCTATGAAGCGCATATCTATTTTTGCACTATTGGTCTTAATACTGACAACTTTGTCCGGCTGTTCCGAGGTACCGGAAAAGCAAACAGCTCATTCTACCACAAAATTGGAAGGCGATGGACTGGTCGTTCTTTGCTACCATAGAATATTGCCCTCCTGGTTGATAAAATGGGGAAATCTGGTGGACCTGGGTGGGTCGGAATTTTCCTTTTACTCCATCAGCACTAAAAATTTTGCCTCGCAATTAGATTTTCTACAGGAGCAGGGAGTGCGTTTTTTGACACCTCAAGAGGCCGAGGATTTTTTGACCGGCAAAAAACCGCTCTCCGGTAAACTTGCCCTGGTAACCTTCGATGATGGTGATCTCAGTCTATACAAGCATGCCTTTCCGGTACTAAAAGAAAAACAGATTCCATTCTTACTCTTCTTTATTCCCCATCAAGCCGGTGAAGAATGGGAAGGTCACACTATGTGTTCATGGAGCCAGATTGAAGAAATGACGGATAGTGGTGTTTGTACAATAGGTCTGCATACTTATGATCTTCATTATTATGATCCCCAGGCGAAGCAACCGGTTTTTCTCCTCCCGGAGAACACTGCCCTTTTTGAGGAAGATACCAAAAAAGGACTGGCTTGCTTAGAAAAACAACTGGGCATAGAGGTAAAGGATTTTGCTTATCCATACGGATTTGGGACCCCCCAAACCGATGAAATCCTTATTGCTCAGGGAATCCATAATATTTTTACACTAAGAGCAAAAGTAAATCAAGCAGGCAGCAAACGCTCTTTTATCGGACGGGTAATGGGTACTCCAGAAAGCTGGTACAAGGTAGAAAACTGGGCCCTTTCTCCTTGAAGCAGATATGCATGTATAATAG
>DUSB01000124.1 GCA_012840625.1 Syntrophomonadaceae bacterium | reverse complement strand
TAATGGTACTGAGAATTTCACTCAAAGCCCGGCCCAGAGAACGCCACACGCTAATGCGTTCCCCATTTACATCCGTAATCTTCAGACCCAATGCAGCTTTTCCCAGCGTACCCTGCAAAGTAGAAGCCGGCAAAAGGATAACATACAACAAGCTCAGGAATACATACATGCTCTGCTGCCATGTGTATCCCTCTAATTCGACATTAATAAAATCCATCATATGCTCCATCGGTACTCCCGTCAACACCATAATGCATATAGCAGCCACTAAAAGAATAACTCCATCCAATAAAGATGCCAGCAACCGTATCCAGAATCCTGCATATTGTTTGTTTTCCATCCTATTACCACCTTTAGTAAGAAATAATGACTGATCCTACTTATTATATTCTTTTCACAATAAAGAAGCTAATAAATGAATATTTTTATCATATCATCCCGCTACTCTGCTCATACCTTTCTATAATTCCATCCCCATCTATCCTGCCACAATAACGCTGTTTTACCATGAAAATTATTGGTTTTGACAGTTATAGAGAAAATGTGTGACAATATGAAAGGTCAATAACCACACAGGAGGCTGTTAATACATCAAAATATTAGTATAAGGAGATTGTTTATGGAAACTTCCAACTTATCCCGACCCGCTCCGGTGCTAAAACGCTTCGCCGGCATCTTATTGAACCCCCGACAGACCTTTGAAGAGATCGTAAAACATCCCAACTGGGGACTAGCCCTGTTTATCATTACTCTCATCAATGTAGTCTGTACCCTCATTACCCTACCGAAACTAAAAGTATTTATGCTGGAAACGTTGCAGCAGGAAATGCAGACAAATCCTGCCCTGAACACACCCGAAGCGCTGCACATTGTGGAAACCACCAGCCTGATCGGAGCTGTAATTGGTGCTCTTTTTATTCCAGCGATTACCTGTCTGGTCTTGGCTTTATTATTTAAACTCTTTAATGCCTTTTCCGGTGATAAACAACCTTTACGCCGTTTTTTTACAATCAGCGTTTATGCCTATATCCCGGTTTTATTTACGCTTCTTATTCAAACCATCGTAGTATCCTTTAGTGCCCATCCTGATTTCTCCGCAGCTCCCAGCAGTTTATATCTTTTCTTCCCGGCTGGAGCCAGCGGGTTTGCGGCTAATTTAGCTAAGCAGGTGGACATCTTTTTCCTGTGGAGTCTTTTCCTAGCAGCCATGGGGAGCAGTATCCTGATACGAAAACCCCTGCGCAGCACCACTATCTATATCTTTATACTCTGGGCAGCTTATGCACTATTTATAGCCAGCCGCACACCAGCTCTGACTTAATACCATCAACGTTAGAATAAAACAGGAGGTCCAAAGCAATGCAAGCATTAATTGCTAAAATTCCTGGTGGGAAAAAATCGCTGCTTCTACTGGGTCTACTTTTACTCATCATCGGCCTAATCGTTTTCAACATCTATAAAAACCGCCAGGCCGCTTCCCTGCCTGTACAGACCAAGCAGGTTGAAAGCAGACAAATGGGTGAAAATGTTTTTGCCACCGGGAAGGTACAGCTTCTCGATAAACAAGAAATCTATGCCCCTGCACCTCGCCTGGTAAAAAACGTCCCTGTGAAAGTGGGACAAACCGTGAAAAAGGGACAGATCCTGCTGGAATTAGAATCCGATAATGAAGCACTGCAGCTGGAACAGGCTTTGTCCACACTGGTCGAACAAGAGGCGGCCTATGCAAAGGCATTCAACCCTGATAAACAATCACGCGCTATTGCCCAGGCTGAATACCGCAGTGCTGAACTGGCCTACCAGCAGAGCAAGAAAGACGTCCAACGCCAGGAAAAACTTTACCAATCGGGGGCAGCTTCTCAGCAAGAACTGGAGACAGCACGTCAACAGCTGGCCATAAATGAAACAGCATACCTCAAAGCCCAATATGAATTGAATAAGATTATTAATGGACCTCAAGGAGCTGAACTTGAAGCCAGCAGCGCCCAGCTCAAAAGCGCCCAAACCGCTGTCAAAGTGGCCCGTGAAACCCTGGGGCACTATCAAGTAAAAGCCCAGATCGATGGTGTAGTTATGTCTGCTCAATGCAGCCAGGGTGAGCTGGCTGCAGTAGATAAGCCCTTAATGGTAATCGGTAACCCCGACAGCCTGGAAGTACAGGCAGGAATTGGTGAGGCCGATGCAGTACGTCTTCGCAAAGGACAACAGGTAAAAATTGAAGCCGCTGCTTTCCCGGAAAAAACCTTTAAAGGCCTGGTGAAAGAATTGGCTATGGCTGCTCAGGTCACTCAAAACAACCAATCACAACAAATTGAAGTGCCGATCAAGGTGGCCATCGAATCAAAAAATACCGGCCTATTACCTGGCTTTACTGTAGATATGAAGATTACCACCATTGAACCGGAAAAACGCCTGACTATCCCTTATGAAACCATTATCGAAAAAGGCAATAACAAATATGTATGGCGAGTTAAAAATGGAAAGGCTCAGCGTGTTTCCATCAAAACCGGACTTATGGGAGACCTGTACGTCGAGGTGCTCCAGGGACTGCATGAAAAGGATACCGTTATCATCAATCCTCCTGCCAAGCTGAAAAATGGTCAGGCAGTTAAGCCTGCTCCCCCAGCAGCTAAGGAGGCAGCACCACTATGATTAAGGTCGTCAATCTGAGCAAAACCTATCGTCCGGAAAGCAACCCGGTTTATGCCTTGCGGGGAATTTCTGCACATATTTTGCCGGGAGAATATATAGCTGTCATGGGACCCTCTGGATCAGGAAAGTCAACCCTTATGAATCTGCTGGGCTGCCTGGATACCCCTACAGGTGGATCCTATTATCTGGATGGACAGGAGGTAAGTCAGCTGGAAGCCGACCAGCTGGCTCTAGTTCGCAACCAAAAAATCGGCTTTGTCTTCCAGAACTTTAACCTGCTGCCCCGTATGACAGCCCAGCGTAACGTAGAACTACCAATGATCTATGCCGGACTTCCTACACAAAAACGACAGGAACGCGCTGCAGAGGCATTGGAAAAAGTAGGGATGGCCAACCGCTCTGATCACCACCCCAATGAACTATCAGGAGGACAAAATCAACGTGTAGCTATTGCCAGAGCTCTGGTTAATGCCCCTGCCATTCTACTGGCTGATGAACCTACCGGTAATTTGGATAGTAAAACCAGCAGCGAAATAATGACCCTATTTGATGATCTGCACCGCGAAGGAGTTACCATCATCCTGGTTACTCATGAACGTGACATCGCCCTGCACAGTGAACGGATTCTACATTTTCGGGATGGACGTTTAGAAAAAGAAGAAAACCTTCTATCAACACCATCCAGAAGGGATGATGAACAATGAACCTGCTTGAGAGCATCCGTGTAGCGATCGAATCCATCCGTTCTAATCTCCTGCGCTCCATCTTGACCACCATTGGTATCGTCATTGGTATTGCAGCGGTTATCGCTATAGTAGCTATTGGCCAGGGCGGCGAAGCCACCCTTATGGGAGAAATGGAGAAAATCGGCAGCAACCTGTTTATGGTTCATATTGACTGGAAAAGAGAAGAACCACAAACAGGGACAGAATTCCTATTAGAGGATGTCCAGGCCATCAAAAGCCAGGTGCCAGAAATCAAGTATCTTGCCCCGTATGCCTACAATTATGACAGCATCCGGGGTACCAAGAAAAACAAGCAAGCTCAAATAATTGGCACCATGCCAGACCATGCTCAAATGGGAAACCTGGAAATGCTGCAGGGAAGATTTTTTACTAATGAAGACATACAGGGACGGCGGCGCATTGTAGCCCTCGACGAAGCCCTGGCTGAAGAATTATTTGGTAATACTGATGTTATTGGTAAACAGGTGGTGGTACAGGGAAATTCCCTGCTTGTTTGCGGCGTAATAAAAGAAGAAGAATCATTTTTAAATATGGAAGACAGCAAAAGTATCTATGTACCGATTCGAGTATGGATGGACATTTACCCTGACGGCTTTATACAATCCCTGCAGGGTAGTACCCTGGAACATGAGCAGGTGGAGACCGCCATGAATAAAAGCGTAACCATCATGGAACGGCGTCACCAGGCTAAAAACGTATATGCCGGGACGACCATGGCACAACAGATGGAAATAGCTTCCAAAGTTACTTCGGTGTTAACCCTGATCGTAAGTGCTATTGCTGGCATCTCCCTCCTGGTTGGCGGCATCGGAGTCATGAACATCATGCTGGTCTCCGTCACCGAACGTACCAGAGAAATTGGACTGCGCATGGCATTAGGAGCCCGACGACGAGATATCCTAATCCAGTTTTTAATCGAAGCCATGGTACTCTGTATCATCGGCGGTATAATCGGTACTATCCTCGGAGTCGGCGGAGCCTGGTTTATCGCCAAGCTGGCCAAGTGGCCTCCACTCATTTCATGGTCAACCATCTTGATGGCCTTTGCTTTTTCAGCCGGGATCGGTATCCTGTTTGGCCTGCTGCCAGCCAGCAAAGCCTCCAAACTTGATCCTATCGAAGCCCTACGGCATGATTAATAGACTAATCCGGGCTACTGACTATAGCCCGCTATACCAGTAGCTCCGTTGGTTATTTTATACCTCAATAAACACCCCCTGCTTCCCGCCGGGGGTGTTTTGTTGTTACAAAAACAGCCTATAAATAAAAAATAAGTGGGGTAACTGTATAAATATTCTGTTCCGAAACAGAATATATACAGGAGGTGTTACCGTGACGTTAAACCTAACCCAAAAAGAAAGGATGTTATTAGAAGACCAGCAGGCCCATGAGCAGATCTGTATCGAAAAATACAGCAACTATGCCAACCAGGCCCAGGATCAGCAGTTAAAGAATCTATTTCAGAACTATGCTGCGCAGGAACAGCAGCATCTGGACAGTATTAACCAGATGCTGAGCGGCCAGGTACCTTCGATGGGACAGGGACAACAGCAACAGCAGCAAAGCGCCCCACAGGCCACTCAAATGCAGGGAGCTATGGGTAACCAGGCCGATGCCGCCCTGTGCAACGACATGTTAATGACGGAAAAATATGTATCCAATACCTACGATACAGCCATTTTTGAGTTTACCGACAGCAATGTGCGCCAGGTGCTAAACCACATTCAAAAAGAAGAACAGCAGCATGGCGAAGGTATTTTCAACTACATGCAAAGCAACGGCATGTATAATCCTCAATAAGACGAAAATATTCTACCGCCCTAGAGAGAAAGATTAAGCTAAAACAAGTGACACAATATGGACCATTGCTAATAGTTTCCATAATCTCTTTTGCAAATCAAATATTTACTCCACTCCACAGCCACCCCTGCCCTATAGCGGGGGTGGCTATTTCTATCCCAGTACCTTACAGCAGGTTTTTTAGCACCAGTATAGGATGCGAAGCTGCCTTTACCAGCGGCGTGACTTGGGGTACACTGTGTAGATGAAATTTGCTATAGCTAAAAACCTGGGACCAGCTGATAGAAAGTACTTTACAGGTACTGCCACCCGGCTTACTATTAGATTTATCATTCTTATGCAATTCGCGTACGGGAAGGAGGG
>DUSB01000123.1 GCA_012840625.1 Syntrophomonadaceae bacterium | reverse complement strand
GTAAAGAAAATATAATTTAACAACTCTCTTATCGAGAGTGGCTGAGGGACTGGCCCTATGACGCCCGGCAACCGGTCACTGATCAATGGTGACAGCGGTGCTAATTCCTGCAGACCTGTAGGTTTGGCAGATAAGTTAGAGCAAGACACTACTTGCCTCTTTGTGCCATACAAAGAGGTATTGTTTTTTAGGGGGCAAACAAGTTGATAGAAATCCAAAATGTAAGCAAGATATACCATACCAGCAGTCAGGATGTTCTAGCTTTGGACGATGTTAGCCTGCATGTAAAGAAAGGCGAAATCTTTGGTATTATCGGCCTGAGTGGAGCTGGTAAAAGCACGCTTATCCGCTGTATTAATATGCTGGAAAAGCCCAGCAGCGGGCGTATTATCGTAGATGGAGAGGACATTACTGCGCTGGAAAAACATCTATTGCGGGAAAAAAGGCAAAAAATTGGTATGATTTTTCAACATTTTAATCTACTTTCTTCGCGTACTGTATTCGATAACATTATGTTTCCATTAGAAATTGCACGTGTCCCCAGGAAAGAAGCACAGCAGAGGGTTATGGAGTTGCTGGAAATGGTGGAATTGGTAGATAAGGCCAGGGCCTATCCCGAACAGTTAAGTGGTGGACAGAAACAAAGAGTAGGTATTGCCCGGGCTCTGGCTAACGATCCTAAAATTCTACTATCTGACGAAGCTACATCAGCTCTCGACCCACAAACCACCAGCTCAATTTTGCATCTATTAAAAGAAATAAATCGACAGCTGAATCTGACTATTTTGCTTATAACCCATGATATGGGGGTAATTAAAGAAGTATGTGATCGTGTGGCGGTAATTGATAATAGTAAGATCGTAGAGGTGGGCGATGTCTTATCTATTTTGGCTAGCCCCAGCAGCCCTACTTCGAAGAGCTTTGTTGGTACCATGATGAACCAGGAACTGCCTGAAGATTTGCTGCATCATAACGGCAATAGCAGCACCATTATACGGGTATCCTTTGTTGGTACATCAACCGGAGAACCCGTTATATCTTCAATGATTCAGAACTACTCTATCCATGCCAATATCCTATATGCAAATATTGATCGGGTTAAGGATACCCCTTTTGGCATCCTGACGCTTGAACTTATGGGGCCGAAGGATGCTGTTGATGAAGGAATACATTTCCTGCATGAACAGGGTGTGGAAATCGAGGTGCTGAAAAATGCTTAATACTGTATTTGCTTTTAATTTTGCTCTGAACCTGGCTTCTATTTTTGGTGAAAATGCCGCCATGGCTGAACAGGTACTATTTGCTACCTGGGAAACCATCTATATGGTCTTACTGTCTACCGGATTGGCCTATTTATTTGGGCTGCCGCTGGCTATTATTCTCGTTATAACCGATGAAGGCCATATTGCGGAAAATTTACCCTTGAACAAAAGCCTGGGGTCAATTGTTAATGCGGTTCGTTCTATTCCTTTTATTATTTTCTTAATCCTGGTTATTCCTTTAACCCGCTGGATCGTCGGCACTTCTATTGGCACCGTAGCTTCTAT
>DUSB01000122.1 GCA_012840625.1 Syntrophomonadaceae bacterium | reverse complement strand
GCTTCTGAATGAACCAGTATCCTCTATGCGTGTACTGGGTCTGGTAACCATTGTAGCCGGGGTAATTATCATTGCCAATTCCTAATACAAAATTAGCCTGGGAACCCCCGCTTCCTGCCCCTGTTTGCTGTTATCCAGAACAGCCCTTATCCCTTTACCAATCCCTGGCCCGGGGAGCGCATGTTCTTTAAGCCACCCTTTTTAGCTGTTTTCATGCCTACAATTTACATGCTTTTGAATTTTGTCCGCCTAGTTCTTTATTCAGTTTTCATGTCATATTACATTTATTAGTAGGGCTGAAATGAGGTGGACAGGGCTATGTATGCTAAAGCAGTACTGCGAATTATACGGGGCATTTTTTTTGCTCTGGCGTTCGTTCTGATCATAATACTGGGAGTTTCCCTGGACATATGGGGTCAATACGATCCCTTTTCCCGCCTGCTGCTTTCCGGGACATCACAGCGGATAACAGACTTTTTGTCGGGTTCCAGCTTAACAGCTGCTCAAGCGGAAAGAATATTTCAAGCTGGTCATTATGTTCTGGCCGGTAAAGAAGATGAGATAGGGGTGCTATCAGATAAATACCGTACTGGTATGGAAGCACAGCAAATCATGGGCAGTCATATTCACGCCCTGGCTGAGGGAAATATACTTGAAGAAAGCGTACCTGTACCCCAGCAGAAGGTACCGCTTAACCATTCGGCTCATTCGGCCCCTGTTATTCCCATTTTTAAAGAATATAAAGCCTATCTTTACTGTACCCATAGTGCCGAGAGCTACATTCCAGATAGTGGGGAAGCGCGTTTAGAGGGTAAATTAGGGTTGGTTAATCAAGTGGCTGCCAGGCTGGCCAAGGAAATGAGTACCCGGGGTTTGACCAGTGAATTTATTTCTACCATGCATGACTATCCTGAATACAACAAAAGCTATACAAAATCAAGGGAAACAGTAAAAAACATTATCAAGCGGCAGGAGAAAATTGCTATTCTGCTTGATATCCATCGCGATAGTATTCCAGGGATCCAATATTCCTCTACGGTGAAAGTAAAAGACAAAACATGTGCTCCCGTATTGATTATTGTAGGAACGGACGAGCGCAAACCTCACCCGCACTGGAAGGAAAATTATCATCTGGCCTGTTGTATCTATAATGAGGCCCAGAAAAAATATCCCGGGCTGGTCAAAGGAGTGAGAATCAAGGCAGGTACCTATAATCAGGAATATCATCCCCGTGCATTGCTGCTGGAGTTTGGCAGTGATTATAATCGACTGGAAGAAGTAATGAACTCATGTGAATACATGGCGGAGATTATTCTAGCAGTATTAGAGGAGGAACTCAGTTCATAATGCAGAGCCGGTATCACATTATTATATTACTAGCATTAATGGTTTTAACTCTAGGGGGGCTTAATCTTGCTCATCAAGGTCTAAATGAGCTGACGCTGGGACAGTATCCTCCGGTTTTTGGCCTCTACCAAGATGAAGAAGACCTAGTATTTTGTATTGTGGGACAGGTTCATACGGTAGAAGGTGAAAAAATCCAGCAGTGGCAAAGCAGGCTGCGCAGCTTTTATGAGCATATAAAGGCTTTTCTGCAGTACTGGTGGTCAGCTTTTAGACATAGAGAAAGTCAGCAATCTGGGTGCCAGCACCATTGTACAGCAGCTTATTTATCATGTTATAATGAAGGACGTGATTGGAAGACTGAACACGGCTGGTTTGTTTTTGGAGGGTACAGATTTTGAAGGAAAACATCAGAAATTTTAGTATTATCGCCCATATTGACCATGGTAAATCAACTCTGGCCGATCGTTTAATGCAGTTTACCGGTGCACTGACGGAACGTGAGATGCGGGAACAATATCTTGATAAGATGGATCTGGAGCGGGAAAAGGGTATTACCATAAAGCTCCAGCCAGTGCGCTTACATTATCAGGCCAGAGATGGACAAAGCTATGTTCTTAATTTGATTGATACACCCGGACATGTGGACTTCAGTTATGAAGTATCGCGCAGTCTGGCGGCCTGTGAAGGGGCTTTGCTGGTAGTAGATGCTTCACAGGGTATAGAAGCGCAGACACTGGCGAATGTATATATGGCGATGGATTTGGATCTGGAAATTATCGGAGTGGTAAACAAGATCGATTTACCGGGTGCCGATTTAGAAGGGGTTCAGGAAGAAATGGAAAATGTTCTGGGTCTGGATCGGGACGAAATCATACCCATCTCTGCCAAGATGGGCACCGGCATTGAAGAGGTTCTGGAAGCTATCGTTAATCGAATTCCAGCTCCTAAGGGAGACGAAGAGGCAGAACTTCAAGCCATGATTTTTGATTCTTATTTTGATCCCTATAAAGGAGCCATTTCTTATATTCGTGTGGAGTCAGGTACTCTGCGCAACGGTGACATTATTCAGATGATGTCGACTGGCAATGAATTTGAAGTAATTGAGCTGGGGGTTTTGACTCCTATGGTCAAACAGGTTGAAAGCCTGCAAGCAGGTGAAGTAGGCTATGTGGCGGCCAGCATTAAGAACGTAGCTGACACCCGGGTGGGGGATACCATTACGCATGCTAACCGTCCGGCTGCTCATCCTGTGGCAGGATATCGTGAGGTGAAACCAGTCGTTTTCTGCGGTCTGTATCCCCTGGAAAATAGTGATTTTGAACAGCTGCGAGAGGCACTGGAACGACTAAAATTAAATGATGCCTCGCTTTATTATGAGCCGGAGAGCTCTGACGCCCTGGGTTTTGGATTCCGCTGTGGATTTCTGGGTTTGCTGCATATGGAAATCATACGGGAACGGCTGGAAAGAGAATATGATTTGGCTCTGCTGGCTACAGCCCCCAGTGTGGTTTATAAAATTAAACAAACCGATGGTACTGAAATCATGGTACGGAATCCATCTCATTGGCCGGAAATTCAGCGTATTGAGTCTGTGATGGAGCCTTATGTCAAGGCTTCTATTATGGTACCCAGCGATTATATTGGCGCGGTTATGGAATTCTGTCAGGAGAAACGGGGCGAATTTCAAACCATGGAATATTTAAGCGCTCATCGGGTTCTGATCATCTATAAGCTGCCGCTGGCAGAGATTCTTTTTGATTTCTTCGATGGTCTGAAATCTCGTACCCGCGGCTATGCTTCACTGGATTATGAAATGCTGGGTTATGAGGTTTCGCATCTGGTTAAGCTGGATATTATGATCAATGGTGAACCCGTTGATGCTTTAAGTACCATTATCCATAAGGAAAATGCCTATCGTCATGCCAGGATGCTGGCAGAAAAGCTGCGCCAAATTATTCCTCGGCAGATGTATGAAGTATCCATACAGGCCGCTATTGGTAATCAGGTTATTGCCCGTGAAAATGTGAAGGCTTTACGTAAGGATGTTCTGGCCAAGTGCTATGGAGGCGATATCAGCCGTAAGAAAAAACTGCTGGAAAAGCAAAAAGAAGGCAAGAAACGGATGAAGCAAATCGGTAAAATAGAGATTCCCCGTGATGCCTTTATGTCGGTTATGGAAATTGATCATGACTAGAAAAGATAGCCCCGCTGCTTTGTATATCCATATTCCTTTTTGTGTGCAGAAATGTTCATATTGTGATTTTTACTCATTAGAGGCATGGGATTCATCGTGTCTTCAATCTTATGTGGATGCTCTTACAGGGGAAATCAGATTGCGTTGTCATGAATGGGGGGAGCGCTGCTTTGCCAGCATTTTTTTTGGTGGTGGAACCCCCAGCCTTTTAAATACGGCACAAATTGCCACTATCCTTGACTCGATTTATCGATATTACCGGGTACATCCGCAGGCTGAAATTACCATTGAAGCCAACCCCGCCACCCTTGGTAGGCAGAAGTTAAGAGGGTACTGCTATGCAGGTGTAAATAGAATTTCCCTGGGTGTGCAGAGCTTCTTTGATGATGAACTGTTGCTTCTGGGGCGTATTCATTCGGCTCAAGATGTCTACAAAACCTTTGATATGCTTCGGCAGGCAGGAATTGATAACATCAACCTTGATCTTATTTATGGCTTGCCTAATCAGAGCATGGGGCGATGGCTGGCTAACCTGCGTAAGGCTATCGAGCTGAAACCTGAACATATATCTGCTTATCTTTTACAGCTGGAAGCTTCCACTCCTATGGGACAACAGGTGCAGCATAAAGAGCTTGCTCTGCCAGATGATGAACTGCTGTTGCAGATGTATCATCAAACCCGAAACCTGTTGCAGGAGTCAAATTATTTTCAGTATGAGATTTCTAATTTTGCTCTAACAGGCAGAACCTGTCAACACAATATCTTTTACTGGAAGGCATACGATTACCTGGGTTTGGGGGTGGGAGCAGTAAGTAAACTGGGGGGAATACGCCGATTAAATCAAGCTGCTATAGAGCAATATATAAAAAAGGTAGAGCAGCATGAGTTGCCTCCCCAAACCCTGCTGGAATCCATGGATGAGCATGAACAGCTGGCTGATGCCATTATAATGGGTCTGCGCATGGTAGAGGGGATTAACAGGCAGGAGCTATACCATCGTTTTGGTCTTGATCCATATAGTCGCTATGAAAAAGAAATTGATGAATGTATAAACCGAGAATTACTGCTCCAGGATGGAGATATGTTACGCCTGACCGAGAAAGGCTATTTTCTATCGAATGAGGTTTTTTACCGCTTTCTGCCTTAGCGGGTGGCTTGACAAAGAATTTTCCAGGTGATATTTTTTAATAAACATGTTTAGCACTCAATAAAAGAGAGTGCTAACAAAGTGGGTGGTCAGCATGACACTTGATAGACGGAAAAGAAAGATTCTGGAATCGGTAATCAAAGATTACGTAGAGACTGCTGAACCGGTTGGATCGCGAGCAATTGTCCGTCGCCACGCCTTGAATGTCAGTGCGGCTACAGTGAGAAATGAAATGGCTGATCTGGAGGAAATGGGATATTTAGAACAGCCTCATACCTCGGCGGGACGGATCCCGTCACAGAAAGGTTTCCGTTATTACGTAGACTGTATGATGCAAAGTGAAGTATTAAGTGATGAAGAACTCGATCTTTTACAAAAATATTTACAGGAACAGGCGCAGGAATGGCAGCAGGTTTTTTATAGCGTAGGACAGTTCCTGTCGCAGGTTACCAATTATGCTTCTTTTGTTATTTTGCCTCCGGTTAAAATCAGTCAGTTTCAGTACTTGCAGTTGCTTCCTATAGATTCAGGGCAGGCTTTGGTTTTGTTGGTTACGGATGTAGGGATTATCATGCATCGTCGTATTGACATCCCGGAAGACATTCAACCGGAAGATTTGCAGGCCATAAGTAATCTTTTCAACCGTGCGCTGCGGGGAAGAAGGCTGGAGGATATTTACCGCAGTGATCTGCAATTATTAAGGGAGGAACTAAAGGATCGTCGCCGGGTTATTGATCGCACCCTGGATACTGTAGAGGCCTTATTAAGTCAGACCGGGGAGGAAAAAGTTTTTATCAGTGGTGCATTAAATATTCTCAGGGAACCTGAATTTAAAGACCTGGAAAAAATAAGACGGATTTTAATGATTTTTGAAGAGGATGAACTGTTTAAAGATGTGATTCCCCAGGAAGTAAGCAATACAGTTGACATTTGCATCGGCAGAGAAAATGAAAGTGAAGAGATGCAGGAAATGAGTGTTGTGTTTGCTGGATATCATACTGGCAGGGAAATGGGTCGTGTGGGTGTTATTGGTCCGATGCGCATGGAATACTGGAAAGCAGCAGGAACGGTTGAATCTGTAAGAATTATTATGGAGGCGTTTTTGCGAGATAATATGCGTTAAGAGATCATAAGGCCAAAACATGATAAGAATAATGAAGATAAGCTTTAGCACCAGGCGATAAGACTGATTGCGGCTGCCAGAATTTACCTGAATGCTCCGGTAACAGGCGGGGATAAGAAGTATAGGGTATGCTGGTGGCTGCATAGTTATCGCTAAAGAAGATAGAAGATAAATGATAGCTTAACATAAATAAGATATCCTGGGATGCAGTAGCCATCCTTCCAATGACATAAAGTAATTGATTATTCCCCGGTCGTGCTGCTCTCGAGGTCTTGGATACAGGCTTTGAAGAGAAGGCTTGAGAAGTGAAGGGCACAGCATCATCAGGGTTTTTATATGGGTATAAGTACTGTGCTCATATAGGTTTTTTCTTATGGTCACAGCTGATCCTCAGATTATGGCCGTTATTTCAGACAGATCAATCAAGCTATTAACAGTTGTTATTACTGCTCCTGTTTTCATAGCAGATTCTGCTCCAGCGGGTAAGCTCATGAGAGCAGGGGATAGGGATGAATGATTATACTGATTATTATAGAATAGAGGTGTTTAATATGGATAAATCCCTTGAGGACCTTAATAATGACGTTGACATGGAAGAAACCTCGACCAATGAGGAGGAAGTAGAAGAGGTAGAAAAAACTCGCGAAGAACTGCTGGAGGAAGCTTTGCAGCAGCAAAAGGAAGAAAGCAAACAGTATTATGAACAATATTTAAGAGCCCTGGCAGAAGTGGAAAACATGAAAAAGAGACTGGATCGGGAGCGGGAAGAATATATAAAATATGGTAATACCGCGCTCATCAAAAAAATTCTGCCTGTTATCGACGACCTGAACCGAGCGCTGGAAGCTACACAGAGTTCGAATGATATTGAATCCCTTGGTAAAGGAGTAGAAATGACAGTTAAAAGACTCATTGAGGTCTTAAACAGTGAAGGGGTTCAGGAGATTGAGAGTCTGGGCAAGGAATTTGATCCACAGTATCACCAGGCTTTGCTGGTAGAACACAATGAAGCTCCAGAAAACACTATTATCGAAGAGTTTCAACGCGGTTTTATCCTGCATGATCGCGTTATCCGGCCCAGTTTAGTCAAGGTGAGTGGAGGACCTGCTTGATTAGGCTGTTCTTATTTAGATTTGTTGGAGGTGTACTCAAATGGGAAGAGTAGTAGGTATTGATTTAGGAACCACAAACTCGGCAATTGCCTTTATGGATGGAAGTGAACCCAGTATTATTAACAGTTCTGAAGGGGAGAGAATTTTCCCTTCAGTGGTAGGATTTTCAAAATCAGGGGAACGTCTGGTAGGCCGGGTTGCTAAAAGACAAGCGGTAACAAATCCAGATCGAACCATTTTATCAATTAAAAGGAAAATGGGCACAGATTACACAGTAGAAATTGATGGCAAAAAGTATACACCTCAGGAAATATCTGCCATGATCCTGCAGAAACTAAAGGCAGATGCAGAGGCTTTTCTGGGTGAAAAAATTACTCAGGCTGTTATTACTGTACCCGCATATTTTACCGATTCACAGCGGCAGGCTACCAAAGATGCGGGAACAATTGCTGGCTTAGAAGTACTGCGCATTATCAATGAACCAACGGCTGCAGCACTGGCTTACGGTGTAGATAAAGAAGATGACCAGACCATTTTAGTTTTTGACCTGGGTGGAGGAACTTTTGACGTATCTATTTTAGATATTGGTCAGGGCATCATTGAAGTAAAAGCAACGTCAGGGAATAATCGCCTGGGCGGGGATGATTTTGATAATCGTATTATTGATTGGCTGGCAGAAGAGTTTAAGAAGGAGAACAATATTGACCTGCGTAATGACAAAATGGCTCTTCACCGTTTAAAAGAAGCCGCTGAAAAAGCCAAGCATGAGCTATCCAGTGCTATGAGTACTGAGATTAATATTCCTTATATTACTGCTACCCAGGAAGGTCCTCTGCACTTAGAACGAAGCCTGACACGGGCTCGGTTCAATGAGATGACCGCTGATTTAGTGGAAAGGACCATGGGGCCCTTGAAGCAGGCCATGAAAGATTCAGGCTTAAAAACTTCGGATATTGATAAGGTAATTCTGGTAGGAGGATCAACCCGTATTCCTGCTGTTCAGGAAGCGGTGCAGAACTTTATTGGCAAGGAACCTTTTAAGGGTGTTAATCCTGATGAGGTTGTAGCGATGGGGGCAGCCATACAGGGTAGTATCCTGGCTGGTGATACCACTGACGTAGTGCTGCTGGACGTTACTCCTTTGTCCTTGGGCATTGAAACCCTGGGTGGAGTCTTTACGAAAATTATCGATCGTAATACCACCATTCCAACCTCCAAGAGTCAAATTTTTACTACGGCAGCGGATAACCAGCCCTCGGTAGATATTCATGTTCTTCAGGGTGAAAGAAAAATGGCTGCCAACAATATTACACTGGGTCGGTTCCAGCTGACAGGACTTCCGCCTGCACCGCGCGGCGTACCGCAGATTGAGGTAAGCTTTGATATTGATGCCAACGGTATCGTGAATGTAACCGCTAAAGATCTGGCTACCAACAAGGAACAGAAGATAACCATTACCTCTTCTTCGGGTCTCGGTGATGAAGAAATCGAACGCATGGTGCGAGAGGCAGAAGAATATGCTGAGGAAGACGAAAAGCGTTTCAGAGAAGTAGAGGTTCGTAATAATGCGGATAACATGATCTATCAGGTTGATAAGAGCATGGAGGAATTTGCAGAGCAGATGGAAGATGCCGATCGGGATACTTTGAACGCTGCCAAGGAAGAATTACAGCAGGCATTGCAGGGTGATGATATTGAAGAAATTGAAGCCAAGACTGAGGCTTTAACCCAGGCTATGTATACCTTTACTGCTAAAATGTATGAGAACATCAACCCCACAGAAGGGGCCGGGGATCCGAATGATATTTTTGATGCTGATTATGATATTCCTGAAGACGAAGACTAAAAAAGTATCGAAAAATCTTGCTGTAGTATATATGTAATAGTGGACTTTATGTTAGAATATTTATCTGGTAGTCTGATGCCAGGATTATTGACTTTTACTGGGACCCGAAGAAAATATCTTCGGGTCTTCACTGGTTTTATCAGGAAGGTGGGAGAGTATGGCCACAAAGCGCGATTATTATGAGGTTCTTGGTGTTAAGCGAGATGCTTCATCGGAGGAGTTAAAAAAAGCCTATCGACAGCTGGCCAAAAAATACCATCCGGATCTTAATAAGGATGATCCAGGTGCTGCTGAAAAATTTAAAGAAGTAGCAGAAGCCTATGAAGTGTTAAGCGATTCACAGAAGCGAGCTGCTTATGATCGTTTTGGACATGATGCCTTTGATCCTACTAAAGGAGCAGGCGGTTTTGGTGGTTTTGGCGGCTTTGATTTTGATTTTGATAACATGGGTGGTGGATTTGGCGATATATTTGATCTCTTATTTGGCACTGCTGGTGGCGCCAGACAGCGTAGAACAGGTCCACAGCCGGGAGCCGATCTTGAAATGAAGGTAGAGATCAGTTTTGAAGATGCAGTTTTTGGTACGGAAAAGGATCTTGATCTGACCCGTATCGAAAAATGTGATACCTGTAATGGAAGCGGAGCGGAACCAGGAAGCAAGGTAAAAACCTGTCCCACCTGTCGGGGTACTGGTCAGGTGCGTAATGTACAGAGTACTCCCTTTGGGCGTTTTGAAACTGTACGCACCTGTTCGCACTGTCAGGGAGCAGGGAAAGTTGTTGAAAAACCATGTAAAGCCTGCCGAGGTACCGGCAAAATGCGTAAGAAAAGGACCATCAGCGTTCGTATTCCAGCCGGTATCGACACCGGTTCTCGACTTCGCATTCAGGGAGAAGGAGAAGAGGGTTTACGCGGCGGACCACCTGGCGATTTGTATATCACCGTTGTAGTAAAACCGCATAAACATTTCCAGCGCGAAGGCTTTAATCTCATTACACAATTAGATATTGATTTTGTTCAGGCTGCCCTTGGTGCGGAAATAGATATTCCCCTTTTGGGAGGGGCAGAATACAGCTTGAAGGTTCCTGAAGGTACCCAGCCTGGCGATATTTTGCTGGCTAAAGGTAAGGGAATACCCTACCTGAACAGTCACCGTACCGGTGATTTGAAGGTAGTAGTTAACGTTACTATTCCCAAAAAACTGACCAAACGTCAGCGTGAGCTGTTGGAGAATTTCCATGAGCAACAGGATGTCAACGAAGAGGAAGATCATAAGAATAATAAAGAGGATAAGGATAACAAGAAGGGTTTATTTGATCGTCTAAAAGATGCAATGGCATGATAGGGGATTCAATCATGAAATGGAAGCAATATAGTGTATTAACAGCCGGAACCTATGTAGATGAGGTTGCCGAGATTTTCCACCGGATGGGATCGGGTGGAGTTATTATTGAGGATCCCTTTGCCAATGATGATTTTACCGGCAGTGAAGAATGGGATAGCACTGCTTTTACCTTCCTGGATTATGAAAAACGGGAATTCGTATTAATTAAAGCCTATTTTCCCATGGATTGGAATCAGGCCGATCAACTGGCTCAATCGATTGCCGAGGTAGAAAAAAGGCATCATATTGAATGCGAGATTGTGCTGGATGAAGTAGATGATGAAGATTGGGCCCATTCATGGAAAGAATTTTTTCATACGTTTAAAGTAGGAGATCGTTTGGTTATCAGGCCTAAATGGGAAAGGTATCAGCCTCAGGATGGGGAAGTGGTGGTGCTTATCGATCCGGGAATGGCTTTTGGTACAGGAGCTCATGCCTCCACACGTTTCTGTTTACAATTTTTAGAGCGCTATATCCAGGGAGGGGAAAAAGTGCTGGATGCCGGCTGTGGTTCAGGCATTTTATCTCTGGCAGCAGCCCGGCTGGGTGCAGCGGATATTCTAGCTTTGGATCTTGATCCTCTGGCTGTAGAAGCAGCCCGGGAAAATGCCAGGGACAATGGTCTGGAAGGACAGATTAAGGTTCTGGAAGGCAATGTACTGGATATTAATGAGCAACCCCAAGATATCATTCTGGCGAACTTAACGGCTGATATGCTTATCAATTTATTGCCTGTTGCCGCCAAAAATCTGCGTCCGCAGGGATACCTATTTGCTTCAGGTATTTTAGATTATCGCTGGCCAGAAGTAAAACAGGAATTGGAAAAATATGGGCTTAATACCATAGAGGTGCTAACCGAAGCCGATTGGGTAGGGGTTGCAGCTCGTAAAAAATAAACCTGTTATGGGAGGATGGACGTATGCATCGTTTTTACGTTCACCCGCAGTCGGTAGGGGAAACAACGATTTGTTTTGATCCAATAGAGAGCCATCATATTGAGAAAGTACTCCGTTTAAAGCCGGGAGATAGGGTGCGGGCTTTTGATGGACAGGGAAATGAATTCAGCTGCATTTTGCGGCAGCGAAGCGAGCAGGGATGGATGGCAGAAATCCAGGAACAAAAGTCTGGTCTGGCGGAGCCGTATTACCGGATCAATTTAATACAGGGTCTGGCCAAGGGCGATAAAATGAGCATGATTATTCAGAAGGCGGTAGAAATAGGCATATATAGCATCATTCCGCTACAAAGTGAATACTCCGTTATTCACATGAATATCGAAAAGGCTAATAAAAAAGTGGGACGCTGGCAAACAATAGCCCGTGAAGCATGTAAACAGTGCGGCCGCAGCTATATTCCTGCAGTACATCTGCCGCAGACGATGGAAGAAATCACCCGGATGGCAGCAGGTAATTCCTGGATAATGTTATATGAGGACGAATACGATATGGATCTCGGGACCTGCATTAAAGAGCGAGGAATTCTAAAATCCAGGGATTTATATGTAATGGTGGGACCGGAGGGAGGATTTTCCCAGCGTGAAGCCGATTGGGTTCGGCGGCACGGAGGCTATACAGTTCATTTGGGACAGCGTATTTTACGTACGGAAACAGCCGGTCTGGTTGCGGCATCGATTCTTTTCTATGAGGCGGGCGATATGGCAACGAAAGAGGATCTTGCATGGTAAGGAAAATAGCGTTTTATACCCTGGGATGTAAAGTAAACCAGGTGGAAACAGAAAACATGAAAGAATTATTCTTAAAAAGAGGCTATGAACTGGTTGATTATTCACAACCAGCTGATATATATGTCGTGAATACCTGTACGGTAACCCATGTATCGGATAGGAAATCCCGGGCTATGCTGCGTCGGGGTAAAAAAAGGAATGCAGATGCAATTGTTATAGCAGCGGGCTGTCTGGCACAGGTGTGTCCGGAGCAGCTGGAACACATGGAAGAAGTCAATATAATTATTGGTAACAGCCATAAGGAAGAAATTGTGGACATTGTCGAAGAGGAGCTGAAGGATCAGAAGGCACATAAAGCGCTTTATGTAGACGACATTAGCCGCGACAAGCGACCGGGTAGGAACCTGTACAGCCATCCTCATGAGCGCACCCGTGCTTTTATAAAGATTCAGGATGGATGTCAGAGTTTTTGTAGTTATTGTATTGTTCCCTATGCCCGTGGTCCGGTACGGAGCAAAAAACCTGAAGATGTGCTGGCAGAACTTGATCAGCTGCTTTTTTTAGGGTATAAAGAAATAGTACTTACCGGTATTCACAGTGGTTTTTATGGTATTGATCTTCCAGGATGGGATCTTCCCCGCTTGTTAAAAAGCATTTTGGATCGTTTCCCGGGGGACTATCGCATCCGCTTAAGTTCTATTGAACCGCTGGAGTTGACACCTCCACTGCTGCATCTGGTGGCCAATGAAAAGCGTCTGTGCAGGCATTTTCATATTCCGCTGCAAAGTGGTAGTGATGAGATTTTAAGCAGAATGGGGCGGCGGTATAAACGGGATGCTTATCAGGCTGTCCTGCAGGAGGCAGCAGCACTTATTCCTGGTGTTGCTCTAACCACCGATGTAATGGTGGGTTTCCCCGGGGAAAGTGAAGCTGATTTTGCGCAAACCTGTGAGCTGTTAGAAAACTTACCCTTTTACCGTCTGCATGTTTTTAAATATTCACGACGTCAGGGTACCGCTGCTGCGGTCATGCCTGATCAGCTTGATGAAAAAGAGAAAAACAAAAGGAGTGACATTCTCCTTGCCTTAGGGCGAAAAAAGAGATTATTTTTTGAAAAAAAGCTTTGCGGATCAAAATTAAGCTTGCTAGTGGAACGCAATTTAGGTCATGATAGATATATAGGAATTAGTGATAATTATGTTAATGTGTTATTTAACACAGAACATGATGTGCAAGGGAAAATGATTGATGTACTGATTCAGGATGTCCAGGATAACCATGTTATAGGTGTTTATTGATCTTTTCCTGGATTTAGATGGCTGTTTATTCGTGAGATATTCTTTTGATTTCGCAAATACTTGTACTAATGAAAGGGGAAAACCCATGGGCTTCAAGGAGATAGGTAAGAAACTGCAATTAGCCAGAGAGGAGGCCGGGCTTAGCCAGGAACAACTGGCCAATATGCTGGGATGTGCTCAATCCACTTTATCTAATTACGAAAAAGGCAAGCGTCGTTTGTATTTAAATCAGCTGGAAAAAATTGCTGAGATATTGGATAAACCGATTGAGTACTTTATTGAAAGCTCGACTTCAGCAGAACCTCCTTCAACCACACCTGAAATTAATACGGCGTTGGGAGACGAACCAGAGTTATTACAGATTATAAATACTCTGTATTCGCTTCCTAAAGATCGGCGCCGTTCAGTCATGGATTATATTATCTGGCAAAAGACGCGTAGCTAGGAGGACTGCATATGTTTAGAAGTACGATCTCTAAACAGGACAGAGATCTAGTTTTTATGGTTAGAGAGCTGTGCAAAAAAATGTTGCGCCCAGGGCAGTTGAATATGATGCTCGTGATAGTAACAATTTTGACTGGTCGGCGGTCGATCTTTTGGCACAGCATAATTTGATCGCGCCCACTGTTCCGAAAGAATATGGAGGCAGAGGTCTACCACACTTAACTACCGCCATGATCTTAGAAGAAATCGCTGCAGGATCTGCAGGCGTAGCCACCTGCGTAGCCACGAATTTACACGCTATTAGTCCTCTATTTACCAACGGTACGGAAGCACAGCGTCAGGAATTTTTACCACTATTAACACAAACGAAAGCAAAATTAGGTTCTCTGGCCATGGTAGAAAACTTACCCAATTTGGATATCATTGCTCAGCGTAAACATTTTGATATTAAAGATTCCTCTATTAGTGGGAAGGCCGGTCAGAAAGATGCTATATATCTAAACGGATTTAAGGAATATGTAATCAACGCCCAGGGAGCTTCTTTTGTGGCGATTATGTTTTCCTGTAATAAAGCTGAAAGTGCTAAACGCGGCATGCAGGTGGCCGTAATGCCCATGCCAACACCTGGAATCAAAGTCACCAAGCAAAGAAAACTATTGGGCTTGCGTTATGCAAGTTCCAGTGAATTAATATTTGATAATGTCTTGGTTGATCCTAAATATCTGATTGGACAACCCGGCAGTGGGTTTTTAGTCTTTATGCAGAACCTGGAACGTACTGCACCATATATAGGAGCGGTTGCATTGGGTATCTCCCGTGCAGCATTTGAGCTGGCTTTATCGGCTTCTAAAAACAGGTTCATTAACGGTCGCCCTTCTTTCGAAGAAAGTGCGATTCGCTTTGCCCTGTCGGACATGGCGATCAAATTAAATGCAGCCCGCCTGAGCGTTCACCTGGCCTGCTGGCTGCTTGATAATGATATGGATTGCTCGGAGGCCTCATCCAAATGCAAAATCCTGAGTTCGACAGTAGCGCGTGAGATTACTACTGCAGCCATGGAGATCATCGGCGGCCGGGCTTATTTGCGTGGTTATGAAGCAGAAATTTATCTCCGGGATGCAAAAATGCTTTCTCTATTTGATGGCAGTGAACAATTCCATAAGCATTTGCTTGCCGCACAGTTATAGTTCAGCAAGTCAGGAAGGAGAACGGTTATGGCGTCTTTTACCTTGAGTAAAGAGGAATATCAACTGGTCCAGGAGGTATACGATCTGGCCGTTACGCAGATTTCTGAACGTGCTTCGTACCTGGATAGCCAGGATGTTGACAAACCGGACTATGTTATTCCAGAACTTTTAGCGAAAAAAAATTTATTATCTCCCATCATCCCCGAGAAGTATGGCGGGAGAGGCTTGAGTATGGTTGTTACAGCCAATGTGATAGAAAAATTAGCCATGGGGGATGCAGGGGCAGCTGCTACAGTGGTTATGAATACCTATGCAGTAACGCCGCTTTTGGTGGCGGGCAGTGATGAATTAAAGGATGCCCTGCTGCCCACGCTTTGTGAAACAACCCGACCTCATTTTGCCTGTACCGCTATTAGTGAAACCAACCCCTATTTTGATCTGGAGCGCAGTCAAGCGGTTAGAGAGGATGTAACTCGCATTGATACAACCGCCGAATATCTTGAGGGGAATATCATCATCAACGGCAGCAAAGATTTTGTCTTAAATGGTGGAGTGGCCGATTTTATTGTCGTTTTTGCCCGCAGCAAAGAATCAAAACGTAAATCCCATCTGCAGTTCTATGTCGTTCCCGACAATACACCCGGTGTTACAGTAGATGCAGTGTTAAATAAAGTTGGCATGCGCTCCTGTCACACCGTTCAGCTCGGTTTTCGCGATGTGGTGATTCCGGAGGAATATAGAATTGGGGGGCGCAGTGGTGGATATCTCCTGCTGCTGCAGACTTTTGATCGCAATCTGCCCTTGATTGGAGCCGTGGGGGTAGGTATAGCCAGAGGAGCCTATGAACTGGCACTGGAAGCGGCTCGCAGTCAAATGATACTGGGGAGCGGTAAAGATGCCAGTCAATTTGTTGATTTTACCCTGGCCGACATGAGTACCCAGATTGACGCGGCCCGCCTGGCAGTTTTACGTGCTGCTTATTCTATTGATATAGACGGAAATTATTCCCGGGTGGCCATCATGGCCAAGCTCTTTGCTACTCAGGTTGCACAACAGGTTACAGCACAGGCGGTAGACATTATTGGTCGGCTTGGTTTTATTGCCGGGCATCCAATTGATAAATATCTGCGTGATGCACAAATGCTTTCCATTGTAGCCGGCAGTGACCATCTACACCGTCAGGTACTTTCCCAGCAGTTATAAACATGCTAAAGTGATAAATAGCTGCTCCGGGTTGCTAATAGTGTTGCCTTATTAACCAGATCAGCCGATAATATTTACACAGGCTGGACAAAACTATGGTTTATTAATTTTTGAATAATTATTTTAATTTGATAAAATAGAGGAACACTACCATTTTTGGCCTGTTAAGGTTTTATTACCTGCTATTAAGGAGGTGAATGGTGTGGCCGTATCAGATTGCTTGTTCTGTAAGATTGTCCAGAAAAAAATTGATTCGGAATTTGTTTATGAAGACGATCAATGTATTGCTATAAAAGATATCGCCCCGGCGACGCCTATCCATCTGTTAATAATACCGAAAAAGCATATTCCTTCCCTGGATCAGGTAGAAGTAGATGATGCTGCCCTTTTGGGGCATATGCAGCTTGTTGCTGCTAGATTAGCACGGCAGCTGGGTATTGCAGATCAAGGCTATCGTTTACTTTCCAATTGTGGAGAGGGTGGAGGACAAGCAATATTCCATCTTCACTACCATTTAATGGGTGGAAAGAAGCTGGGCTGGCCCCCCGAATAACCTTGACTACGGGCTGCTAAAGCGCATAAAATGAATAGGTGTTTGTAGCCCAGCCGGATGAGGGGAGGGAAATAATGAGCGAAGTAAAAGTAGGAAAAAACGAATCCCTGGATAGTGCCTTAAGAAGATTTAAGCGCTCCTGTCAGCGTTCCGGGGTTATGCAAGATATTAGAAAACATGAACACTACGAAAAGCCGAGTGTGAAGAAGAAAAAGAAATCAGAAGCTGCCCGTAAAAAAAGAAAATACTAATTTTGATGGACAGATTTTTTTAGTTGATTCCTAAAGAACTTCCCAAATCGGCATATATGAACAAGATCAAGGTCTGGTGGCATCTGTTACCAGACTTTGTTTTTTTAAAACAGAGCTAAGAGCGGAGGTGTTAACGCTTATGACCTTTATGAATAAAGGTATGCAAAGCAAGAAACAGCGTAATATCGTTAAAGTGATTATAGGGATTGTACTGCTTACCTTTATGGTTAGCATCGTTGCAGTAGCTTTTTATTAAGCATAAATAAAAACAAATTGATTTCGACCTGCCGGTGCAGGTCTTTCTATTTTCTGGCCATAGGTATGCCTGCATCTTCACAGGCATATATTTGATGAAAAAGGCGGGACATAACAGGAGGGATGAAAAAAATGCAGGGGCGAAAAGAGTCTTTTAATAAGGTTTTGGCTGAATTCCTGGAGATCCCGAAAGACCTGGTACTGGATATTCCTAAAATCACCCTGATAGGAAGGAATGAATTCTATCTGGAGAATCATAAAGGCATTATTGAATATACCAGCCAGAGGCTGCGTATTAATTTGAGCCGGGGATTTGTTGAAATTCTTGGTGATCAGCTGGAAATTCGTGCTTTGTATCCAGAAGAATTATACATTGCCGGCCAAATCAGTGGGATACGCTTTCAGGATTAAGGGGGGCAACTATGGCCAGTAAGCTTTTTGATCAGGTGGGGGGAGTTATTTCCCTGTCTCTCAATGGGAAAAACCCGGAAAAACTTATGAATCTTGCTCTCTCCAGAGGTATCTATTTGTGGGATATCAAGAAAGAGGACGATCGAGTTTATCTTAAAGTAAGAAAAAGTGGTTTTGATGCCCTGAAGGTCCTGGCAGAAGAGAGCGGTATAGAAATCAGTGTGCTGGATCGCCAGGGTTTACCTTTTTATAAGCAAACCTTACAGCGGCGCATAGGATTTTTGGGCGGCCTTTTCCTTTTTATCATTGCTCTATATTTTCTTTCTTCCTTTATCTGGTTTTTAGAAGTAAGCGGCAACCAGAAGGTCAATACGGTACAGATACTTGATAGTGCAGCCCGACATGGCTTGTACAGGGGTGCTGCCAAGTGGAATTTTCAGCGGCGTGAGGTCGAAAAAGCCATGCTCAGGGATTTACCTCAGATAGCCTATATTCAGCTTGATGTGCGTGGTGTTAAAACAGAGATTCGCGTAGTAGAAAAAATTCTGCCTGGAGAAGATATTCATGAACCCTGCCACATTGTAGCCAGGAAAGATGGCATTGTTCAGGAAGTTCTGGTGTTAAAAGGCCAGGCCAATGTTGAACCGGGTCAGGCGGTAGCCAAAGGTGATATCTTAATTTCGGGAATAGTATTTCCTTCTTCTCCTTCTCCCTTTCTGGAAGAGGAAGAAACAGAAGTACAGGATATGCTGCCCTATGCGGTGCGGGCACGGGGTCAGGTAAAGGCACGTACCTGGTACGAGGGATATGGTGAATGTAAATTGAGGGTGGACAAAAAAGTATTTACGGGGGAGCAGCACAATCAATGGTATCTGCTGATACCTGGTAAGCAGTACCTAATTAAAGGAGGAAAGAAGGCAGACTTTAATATGTTTACCCGTACCGAGAAGCGGAAAGCGATCAGCACGCCCTGGGGGCCTATTGGCTTTTCCCGGGTGTTGCTTAAAGAACAAACCATTGAGAGCATTGAGTATGAACAGGAGCAGGCAATAAAAATGGCCCGAGAAAAAGCCTTAAAAGAATTGCGCGGACAGTATGACCGCCACGCAGAAGTCCTGGCTTCTCATACCGATATTTTATCGTCTCCGGGCGATTCAATGGTTCGGCTTAAAATCACTACCGAAACTCTTGAAGATATAGGCATAGCTAAGCCGATTAATTCAGTGGAGGTTGGTCATTAAGTTCGGCGGTGTGCTATAATTATCAGAAATTAGCATGATGTAGGAGGTCTATCTTTGACCGATAGAGGAGTAAAAATTACCATTGAAAATAACGAAAAGGCAGCGGTACTTTTTGGAACCGGAGATGAAAATTTTCGCTATATAAAAAAACTGGCTGCGGCCGATATTGTTGCCCGCGGCTCAGACATCTATATACAGGGTAGTCAGGAAGATGTTCACTATGCCCAGAAACTGATCCACAGCTTACTGGATATTGTAGAAAGTGAAGGAGTATTAACTATTAACGACATTCGGTATATGAACACTCTTTTGAGTAAAGGGGAACATCCCCGTCATCGGGAGGTCATATCAGGTCCCTTACTTACTACAGTGCGAGGAAAAACCCTTAAGGCGCGTACCCTGGGTCAAAAGAAATATGTAGAAGCAATCCTGCGTGATGACGTAGTTTTTAGCATTGGACCAGCCGGCACCGGCAAAACTTATCTGGCCGTGGTCATGGCGGTACGTGCTCTGCGCAATAAAGAGGTAGAGCGGATTGTACTGGTTCGACCTGCGGTTGAAGCGGGGGAAAAACTGGGTTTTCTCCCCGGTGACCTGATTGAGAAAGTCAATCCTTATTTGCGCCCCTTGTATGACTCCCTATTTGATATACTGGGGGTCGAGGTAACCCAGCGCTATCTGGAAAAGAATGTAATTGAAATAGCGCCTCTGGCTTATATGCGGGGACGAACCCTAAACAATGCCTTTATTATTCTTGATGAGGCTCAAAATACCACTCCTCAGCAGATGAAAATGTTTTTAACCCGACTTGGTTTTGGCTCCAAAGCCATTATAACTGGAGATATAACCCAGGTTGATTTACCCAGGGATGAACATTCCGGTCTGATTGAGGTGCAAAAAATATTGGCGAGTGTAAGAGGTATTTCTTTTGAGTACTTGAGCCAGGAAGATGTGGTTAGGCATCCACTGGTGCAGAAGATTATTCATGCCTATGATGTATATGAAAACAGTGATAATAATGGAGCTTCCAGGCGAAGCCTTTAATAAAGCGATACCTGACAAGGGGTAGATGATGAGATTGTCAAAACAATTCCGATACTATATCGATCAGCTTAAACAGATCCTGCGCAATGCAGATGTAAGAAAAACAATCTCCGTTGTTGTATTGTTTACAATTCTGGTAATGATCCTATTTAGTAATTTTACCCCTAAACAGGTTATGCTGCGTACGGACGAGGTGGCCAAACGCAATATTGTATCTCCTGTCAATGCTGTAGTGGTGGACGAACAGAAGACACAGGAGTTGCAAAAGCAGGCGGTGGCCAGGGTACAGAAGGCTTATCAGGAAGATAAGGACGCTTTACCTGTTGCCCGCACTGAGATTAGCGATTATTACGCCAAACTGCGTCAGATTTTGGCTCGCGATGAGGCTGATAAAGTCAAACAGGTGAAAAATCTTCTGGAGGAAGCCAATACAGATTATACTCCCGCCTTGAAATATGATTTTGATAGTCTGGCCCGCTATCTGGTTAATGCGGAGGCCAGTGATATTGACAATATGGAACAGGCCAACCTGACCATCATATCCGTGCTTATGAGCCAGCCTATTACCAAGGAGGCCATTGCCACCACTGTATCCTCAGAATTAGTGGTACAGGCTGATAATCTTAATTATGCGCCGGAGGCCGAAGAAATTATAAAATTGGTGGGTATGCGTTTTATACGCCCCAATTTAATTTATAATGAGGAAGCAACTCAGAAGGCCATACAGGAAGCGAAGGAATCTGTTCAACCGGTACAAAAAACCATCAAGGCCGGCGAGATTATAGTACGAGAAGGTGATCGGGTTACAGAAGAGCAGATCTCGATCCTTGAGCAGCTGGGCATACAACGTTCCAAGAGCTATCCGCTAACATTGCTGGGGGTCTTTCTCTTTGTTCTCATCAGTTATTTTCTGGTGATGGAATATCTGCGGCGCTATTATCAGGATATTTACGAAAATGAAAAGCAAATGCTGCTGCTGGGTCTGGTAATGGTAATGCTGGTGGTCATTACGCGCGTTCTTACCATTATTCAAATTGGTGATCGCCCGGAGATTAATGCCCTAACAGGCTATCTGGCTCCTGTGGCTGCGGGATCAATGCTGATAGCTATTTTATTTGATTCCGGGGTAGCTTATTTTATGACTATGATGATGGCTTTATACGTGGGACTGTTGACTTCTGGGTCCCAGCTTTCATTTGTTATTGTTGCCCTGGTTGGGGGTTTGGTAGGAGTATACAGGGTATCCGAGGTAAGTCAGACAGCGGATTTAGCTAGGTCAGGTCTTTATATTGCGGGTGCCAATATGCTGGCTATTTTTAGCATGTCGATGATTGTTGGTAATATACCCTGGAATACGATCTTACTGGGGATGTTATTGGGTGCCATTAACG